>JABDJR010000661.1 GCA_013003415.1 Candidatus Eiseniibacteriota bacterium
CCACCTCATCGGTCCAGGGACAACCGGCATCGATCCCGCTTTCGAAGGCGTCTCCTAAGCTGAACCGTTCTTTGATCTTGAAGGGTCCCCCCACTTGACTATTGTCTAGTTGGTAAATGATGAACTCGTCACCTTTAAAGAAATAGACAAAGTCGTTGATCACGCCCCGCCGAGGGTCCTTGTGTTGCCAGTTTACCGCCGCATCAATCCCCTTTTCCCAGGTCTCCGGAAAGGCCCAATCATCTTGGATGGGTTTTGGGAAGTTCGGGTAGGGCCGGTCCTCTTGCAAATTGTATTTTATGTATTCCGATCCCCTAAAGAGGAAGGCAACACCACCTCCCCAATTGACGGCAGCGTCTAAACCACTCTCCCACTCTTGGGGAAGCTCCCAGTTTGGGACAAGCGCTTGAGGAAACCCGGCTTCGAGGTGACTCTCATCGACCTGAAAGCGATAGTACTCATCTCCAGAAAAGAAGTAAGCGCGATGAGAATCGAATCGCATAGCCGCGTCGACAGCAAAGGCTTTGGAATCCACGAGCTTGAAGAATTGCGACCGAGAGTTTATTCCCGAAGGGGGTGCCTCAGGCGATGCGTCTACGATCATGGCATTGTAATCGACGACGATAAGGAGGCTGGTCTCGTTGGGGCGCACCTGTTTTCGGCGGTTATCGACCACGATCTGAAACTTCTCATCGATGGCTGAGAAGATCTTTACGCCCCCCTCCCCTCCCTCTATCTTGAACATCTGAGCCTTCGAACCGTTTCTCTCGGCGAGATGAATATTCGTTCCGAAAGTGGGGTTTTGATCCGCCACTTCGAACACCATCTCGTGAGACATCATCGAAGTAATAAAGAAGAATCCATCGTCAGCCGGAACAAAATAGAACTTCTGGTTTGGGCCCCCATCTTCGTCCTCCCGAGGGGAGGCCAGAATGTTAGCCCCATTCTGAGGGCGATCGCCTTCAAATCCCAAAACCTTCACCTCACCAGGAGAGGTAGGGATAACGGTCTCAGAAGGGATAATGGCCTCAATGTTGTAGATAACGTGACGGTCCGGAAAAGCGGCTAGTGCGGGATTGGCGACCAGTAGGAAAAATCCCGCGAAGAGAGCGACAGGAACGCAAGAGCGAAGAGAGGGCAATGGTTGCTCCTAGGTTGAGGCAAGACTAACAATGTGCATCGTGGAGGGCAGATTATCAAAGTGGCGTTGCTAAGGCACCACCCTAGGAATTGGGGGCGATTTCTTCTGGAAACGGAAAGGCCCGGCTAATAGCCGGGCCCCACGTCTCCCCCCGTAGTTCTTCTCGTGCAGGACGTTGTTTGGGCGCTTCTACTCGCCCAGCCACGCGTTCCACCGACCCGAGTCTCTCGTTCGAATCGGTGGTGATCCTAACGCTTGAAGTCGGCGGGGGCCGAATTCATACGTCCGTGTGTGAGCTAATTCAGCTGCCTGTTCACAGATACACCGGTCCGATTCAGTATCTGGAACCTGGGGAAAGCCGATTTCCCCGACTGAAAAAGCCGCAGCACGAGATCCCCATGCGACGGGTGTCTACATAGAAACTTAACAATGTCCAATATTGGAAAACATCGGACAAAAAATGGTAGGCGTACTCTGTTTTTCTGAAGAAGACTCAGTCATTTTCCTGGTTTAACTAGGATTTTTGCTGAGTGCTGTAAATAGGCTGTTGAGGTTCCAGATCGAACAACGCGACATGAGGCTTAGTCGTCTGAACCTGGGGCATCCATGCTGGCAATTCCGTGCCTGATGGCAAATTTGGTGAGGTCAGCCGTTCCGCGAACCCCAAGTTTCTCAGTTAGATTTGCCCGGTGCGTTGCTACCGTCTTCGCGCTGAGATGTAGCTTCTCGGCGATGTGCTTAGTCTCATGGCCTTCGGCAATCAGTTGCAGAACCTCCATCTCTCGGCTGCTGAGGTTGCTAATGGAAGGGGTGGTCGCCCCGGCCATCAAACCACTCACTGCCACTCCGGCAACCGAGGGGGAAAGATACATCTGGCCTGCTGATATGCAACGGATGGCCTTAACAAGTTCTTCCAGGGGGCAGTCTTTCATGAGGTAACCGCTAGCTCCGCGTTCCAAGGCTGCGGTTACAAACTCCGAACCCCCGTGCATGGAAAGGCAGAGAACTTTGGTGTCGGGGTATTGATGCACGATCTGGCGGGTGGCTTCGATCCCATTTAACCCGGGCATTGTTACATCCATCACCACAACTTCCGGTTTGGTTCGCTGCACGGCGTCAACGGCCTCTGCCCCAGAAGAGGCCTCGGCAACAATGCGGATATCTGGCTCTTGAGCGAGCAAACTTCGTAAGCCCTCCAGGAAAAGTGCATGATCATCCGCCAAAACAACTGTCGTCTCCATCTATCCTCCCACGACTCGACCAAGGCCAACTTGATGCGTGTGACGTTCTCTGGAATCTTCCAGCGGTGTTTCAATCACAATGTGCGTCCCCTTCTCTCGGGAGGACTCAATTTTTATGCTGCCGCCAACACTTCTCAATTGCTCGGTTACGCTGAATAACCCGAACCCACCATCGCGACTGGGAAGCCCAGTGTTCATGGTATCGAATCCCACACCGTCATCAAGGATTTCAAGCTTGATGCGATCCCCTTGGCCACGTAGCTTCATGGTTGCGTTCTTCGCTTTGGAGTGTTTTACCGCGTTTCGAAGAAGTTCTCGTGCACTCCGATAGAGAATAATCGCGAGCTCTTCGGGGACGGTATTAGGCTTGTTCTCTGCGGCAAACTGAAAATGAATATCACTTGCCGCTTCTAATTGGGGTCCTAAGCTCTTCAGAGCAGCTTCCAAGCCCAACTCATAAAGGATGGGAGAACAAAGATCGAAGGTCAGCGACCGGCATGAAATAAGGGTTTGCTCAAGAAGATCTTCCACGCGTTGAATGACCGGAATCCGCTGATCGTCTCCTGAATGCTGCAGTTGGTGGAGCTGAATCTTTGCCAAGGCCAGGGTTTGCCCGACCTGATCGTGGAGACCAATGGCAATCCGGCGCCGCTCTCCCTCTTCGGCTAGAGCGAGATCAGAAGAGAGCGCCCGAAGGGCTTCTTGATACTCCCGCAGGCGTTGCTCAGACCGTTTCCGCTCACTAATGTCCTCGCAAATCACGAGAATGACCGTCCGCCCGGACTCATCATGAATCGTGCTCACCGTCTCAGCTACCGTAATTACACTTCCGTCTTTGCGTCGCTTGCGCGCCTCCCAGCGAGCAACATCTTTGTTGTCGGAGAGGAAAGTTTGCAGATCACGCTTCACCTGCTCACGAGAGTCTTCGTGAAACACATCGAGAACCTGTCCGCCGAGAAGTTCTCCATGCTCGTAGCCAAGTTGTTTCGAGCCTTCTTCATTCACCGAGAGGACGGTTCCCTCCGTATCCAAGGTGAAGTACATCATAGGAGTGTTTTCGTAGAGAGCTCGATATCGGCGCTCACTCACTTGCAGAGCGTTAAGCGCCTGCCGCTCTCGCGAAACAACGCTCTCTACCAGGGCGCCCGCCCGACGCTCAATCTCTACCGCACGTCGTCGACTGGAACGCCAAAGCACAAAGGTGACCGCCATCGCGGTACATAAACTGGCAGAGATTCCTCGAGCCAAGTGAAAATCGTGAATGGCATCTGGACCAGGTTGCAAAGAGCGAATGATGATTTCCCAAACCAAAAAGAGAATCGCTACCGTGAGTACGGCCACGATCAGGGGAATCATGAACTCGTTCTGCAGAAAGCTCGATCGAAGGGGAGCTTGGGAATCCGCGCGCGGCGCTAGATTTGAAGAGGACTCTGGCATTGGCCAACCCTATAGGTTGTAGAGAGGCGGTTGGTGACGACCAGGGAATCATATCAGAACAAGGTGGCGTAAAGGCACCAAATGGTGGCTAGGCTCGGCGAGGCTAGACTTCGTCAAATCCAGCGAGCGGGATTAGAAGGGCTCCCCAAGCTTAAAATAGAAATTCACCTCATCCCCATAGGCCACATCAAATCGGATGACGGTCTCTTCAGCTCCCCCGGAAAATCGGATCCCAGCCCCAACGGAGACTTGCATGTCCTCAAGTCTAAAGTTCTCAAGTTCAGGCGCGACATTCCCAACCCCAGCAAAAAACGCCAACCCAACTCGTTTCCAGGCATGAAACCGATACTCCCCCTGGGCGGCGAGAAGATTGCGATCCAGGTTTCGCCCGGTTCGATATCCACGCGTGTGCTCACGACCCCCTAGAGCCGCCATTCGCCATAAAGGTGGCTGCTGCGCGGTTCCGTAGTAGAACAGTTGGGTAGCAAACACGCTGCGGTCACTGGTAGCAAAGTAGTTTCTAAAATCGAGGTTGAACACATTGAAATCGAATTCGTTACCGTAGCGAGCATCGAAGTACATGGCAAAACCCTGATAGTGGATGCCTGACTGGTAAGGTGAAACGCGATTGTTGTAGTCCACGACAAACCCTAAACCGTAAACATCTCCCCCTTCTGTTCCCTCTGGGGGATCTACCTCAAGCAAGCCACCAGACTCTACGGACAAGAGCCGCGTGTGCTCATATTCAGTCCGAGCTCCCACCTTGAATTCCGGACTGACGCGACGAAACAGCTCTATGTAGGCCCGCTTTTTTCGAGGACGGTAGATTTCTTCATTTTCAATTGGAGTTCCCGGACCAATTCCATAATAGCGCTGGGCCAAATCATCGAATTGAAACTTGCTTCGCATGTTGTAACGACCGTCCGCGAAGTCGACGGTGAGCACTCCCTCTATCCGGGTTTGGCCCTGAACCGTCTTTCGAACTTTGAATCGAAGAGTCGACTCCTGACACAGTGGACTCCGCTGACCAAGACGGACCTGAAGGGAACCACCCAGCCCAAACCCTCGGATATCCGAGTAGGATGCGCGCGGAAGCACGATGATCGTTTCCCCTTTGTAACTCGGTGGCATCCATTGAAAGCTTGGTTCCTCTGACTCTAGGTCCTCAAGATCGAGGGTCTGGGCATAAAGAGGATTTCCCAGGTATCCAAAGAGCAGGCAAAAGAGGGTCAGAACCGCTAGACGAAGGAGCATGCGGCAAATCCTACCGCCCTTAGAGTCCTAGGGATAGACCTTGCCCCAGTCCCCAGGCGAGGAAAACTAAAAAAACCTGGAGATGTTGCCGATAACCATGACGAAAAGCATACCGCCGTCCCATGTCAAAACCTTAAGCCTAAGTTTGCGATCTGAGCTATGTACCGATACACCGATATTCGAAACGATTGGCGTCTCCTTGACGAAGAGACCTTTGAAGTTCCTTCGGGTATCGAACTCCTCTCTCATGAGGCCTTCGCTTCTCCAAACGGCCCTCATGTTGAACAAGTGCGTCCAAGTTCGGTGATTGGTCCTTTTCGAATGGTTCCCGCCTTGCATCACCTTCTCTACGCACTCCAACTCCTCATGCGTTGCAGAAATCACTCGGTTCTAATTGTGAACGGTAGCTCTCCCCTGTGGCTTGCTGTGGGTCTACTGAATCAGACTCTCTTTTGCCTCCGAAAACGGCGTGTTCTTTGTTGGGCACTTCATGCAGAGCCCTCGACCCGGTTCTCACGCGAGATCATGAGGTGGGGGCTTAAAGGAACGTCTCTGTCTCTGCTTTGGTCAAAAAACACGGTGAGTTCGCACGTCGAGTTCTTCCAACTACCGGAAACACGTTTCTTGTTCATGCCCTACAAAGCCAATCACTCAAAGGAACTGCCCTACAAGCTCTCTCTAGACAACTATGTTTTTGCGGGAGGGAATAGCAAAAGGGACTACGACACGCTACTGACTGCGATCAAAGGTACGGGTATCCCTTTGGTCATTAGCTCCACGGATCCCGAAGTAAAGAGCTCTCTACGAGACCTGTCTAATGTCACCGTGGTCAGCGCGGTCGAGCCTGAGTTTGCCGAACTACAGGCGGCTTCTCGGTTCGTGGTCATGCCGATGCACGAGGAAGGAATTCGCGGGGCCGGAGAAGCGAACATCTGCAACGCCATGTGGCATGGTAAACCCGTCATTGCAGCCGACAACATTTCGGCTCACGAGTACATTCAACACGGTCAAACGGGTTTCGTTGTTCCCTCCGGTGATACGAAGGCCCTGCGAGATCACATTATTCGACTCTGGAACAATCCCGAGCTGACGAGAACCATGGGAGAGGCCGCCCACCGCCACGTGGTGGAGAACTTCACCCAATCCTCCTTTTCACAGCGTCTCCGCAGATTGTCCGCGATTCTTGGGACCGAGGAGTTCTTCGTGCCCCATATCCGCACGACGAAAATCCAACTTGAGGCGGAGACTCCATCGCGTCAGGCGAGCTAGAGCCGGCTTCGCCGAACTGCAAACCAGATCCAACCTACGGACAACACACCTAAACCCGCGAGCCAAACGGTTCGATCTACCCAAAACGCGAGTAACAAACAACTCACGAGGCCACAAATCGACCACAATCGAGGGTAAAGGCGATCCTCTTTGGGTAGGCGCAGTGCGGCAAGGTTAGTGATGGCGTAGTAGACAAGTACGGTGAACGCGCTAAAACTCCATGCCGTTTTGATGCTGCCCATAAGCGTCAATCCCAAGACGATAACCCCCACCACCACGACCGCGGCTACTGGTGATGAGTTTCCCTCGTGAATCTGCGCAACAAATCCGGGCATGTCGCTCCGGCGCCCCATGGCAAGGAGTACACGGGACAGGCCAAGCAACAAATTGAGGAGGACGCCGATCATGGCAGTAATGGCACCCACCGAAAGAAGTGCGGGAAGAAAAGAGTAACCAAAGGATCTTGAAACCTCGGCTAGCAGGGCTCCGGACTCAGCCGTGGATGCGAGATTTCGACTTCCCCCGAAAGCCCAGAGGGCGACCACAGAGACCAGGAGATAAACCAAAGAAGAAACCACTAAAGTGAGAATAATGGCGCGGGGAATGTTCTTCCTCGGTTCGCGCACCTCCTCTCCAAGGGTTGCCACTCTTCCGTAGCCGGTATAAGCAACAAACATGAGTGCTGTCGCCTGAAGCAGTTGCGACCAAGCGAGGTCTTGGGGGGTCTGGCGTAGAACGCTTGCAAGGCTCGGTTCTCTCCCGAATAGAGCAACCGAACCAAAAGCGACAAAGGCAAGCAAGGCCAAAAGAGTGATGGTCACAACCACAACATTGGCGTCGCTACTTCGGCGAAGACCACTGGCCACCAAGGCCGTCAAGAGAACGACCACTCCTGAGGCCAATAGAATTCTGGCGTCCCCGGTAGACAACCCAAGGCCGTGAAGAAGGTAGGCGCTAACCCCAAGTGCGGCCGTGGCCGCGGAGGCCGACTTGGCACAAAGAAACATCCAGCCGGCGGTGAAACCGGCAAGGGGATGGATGAGTCGGTAACCGTATTCGTAGGTGCCGCCACTCTGAGGGTGGGCGGCTGCGAGTTGGGCGCTGCTAAGAGCATTGCAGGTGGCCACTCCGGCCGCGGCCAAAACAACCCAAGGAGTCCACCCGTAGGCGATGCCCGCCACAAGACCAAGGCTTACGAAAACACCGGTACCGAGAATAGACCCTAGGCCAAGAAAGGTGGCGCCAAAGACACCGAGTTCACGGCGAAGCG
>JABDJR010000682.1 GCA_013003415.1 Candidatus Eiseniibacteriota bacterium
TGTGTGTCCGTACTTGTGGGAGATGCATCGCCGCCGCACGATTGAAAAACAAGAACCAAAGATAAAACTGTTGCCCAACGAAACATAGTCATCCTCTTCCATACCACCCACTAGCGCCTTTCCTAATGAACGGCTCGATGAAGCGCTTCGTCAAGCACAAGCCCGTGAGTTTCGGTTTCGGTTGGGGGACTTGGCCTAGGGGGCGTTAGACCCAAAATCTGGGGCCGGGGCCGGCTTTCCCGGAGCGATCCTGGGGGTTGGAAAGGCGACACCTGTCGAAAGATAGGCAGCCGCAACCAATGCAGGTCGTGAGGCCGGATTTGAGTCGTTCTAGCTCTTCGATTCTCTGGTCGATCCGTTTCAGCCATTTGTTGGACAAGCGCGACCAGTCTTTGCTCCGCGGCACACGATCTTTAGGAAGCTTCGCGAGTTCTTCTCCGATTTCTTGGAGGCTAAGCCCAATGCGTTGGGCAAACACAATGAACGCGATGCGTCGTAGAACCGCGCGGTTGTATCGCCGGTGCCCGGAGCCGGCTCGCTCGCTAGCAATGAGCCCCTGTTCCTCGTAATACCGGAGGGCGGAGGCTGCCACCCCACTTCTTCGTGAAATCTCGCTAATCGTAAGAATCGACTCCATCTCTTAATTATATCAAATTTTGTTCTTTACTTCAAGCTCACTTGAACTTGTAGTTTTGTATCAACCGAGAGCGGAAAGGAGACAGTGACATGAAACAGCACAGAACAGATCTACGCAAACACCTGCCGACTCCAACTTTGAGCGGCCTTAGGGTCGCGGTGACGGGCGGCACTTCGGGACTAGGTCTAGCTTTGGTTAGACAGCTTCGGGAGGGTGGCGCTCAAGTTGCTCTTGTAGCTCGCACAGAGGAGGCGGTTGAACGGGTGGCCTTGGAAACAGGAGCCCTTGGGCTAGTTGGCGATGTGGGGCGGAAAGAGGACATCTATCCACTGGCTTTACAACTCACCGGACAACTTGGCGGGCTGGATGTCCTCATCAACAACGCGTCAAGCTTGGGACCGACCCCACTATTGCCATTAGCGGATACCGACTGCGAAGACCTGGAGTTGGCTCTGGCCGTGAATCTGGTTGGGCCCTTTCGGCTTACTAAAGCTTTGTTCGGTGCGCTGACGGCTTCGGCCCGCGAAGGGAGATGTGCGGTCGTCGTCAATGTTTCGAGCGATGCGGCCGTGAACGCTTACCCTCATTGGGGGGCCTATGGTGCGAGTAAAGCAGGCCTTCTTCACCTCACCTCCGTTTGGAACGAGGAAGCCAAGAGTTTGGGAGTTCAGTTTCTCTCTATCGATCCTGGTGATATGGACACCCCTCTTCACGCCGCAGCCATTCCGGACGCCGATACTTCGCAATTGAAGCGCCCGGAGGACGCCGCTTCGGAAGTCCTCCAAGCGGTGCTGCAGGCGCTCTCCCCCCAAGAGCCCGAAGAGCGCTTCCAGTCATCTCTCTTGGGTGAGCCCTCATGAGGCCGGCGAGCGGCCCAAGCCGCGACCACGGGAAACTGATGACTTTGGATTCTTCTGGAAACATGGATGTAAGAAGTCGTAAGGATGTGGGCTTACTGTTTGAGCCTGGAGATGTGGTGGTGGCGAACACCGCCGCCACCCTTCCGGCGAGTTTACAGGGGCTGCATGTTCAGAGTGGGCAGGACATCGAAATTAGACTAGCGGGTTGGGTGGAAGCCTACGACGTGACGCGGTTCAAAGCGGTGGCTTTCGGTGCCGGGGACTATCGAGTGCCTACAGAACACCGCCTAAGCCCCCCCACCATGAGACCGGGCGATCGGCTTCGGCTGGGCCCTCTTCGGGCCACGGTCCAAGCCGTCCTCGATCATTCTCGCCTGCTGGAGCTTCGCTTCCAGGGTGATCGGAAAGAGATCCTTGCCGGGTTGGCGCGTCATGGACGGCCCATCCAATACGCTTACGTTCCAAAGCCACTAGAACTTTGGGATGTCTGGACCCATCTTGCTGCCGAGCCCATCGCCTTCGAATCTCCCTCGGCCGGGTTCGCCTTAAGCTGGGACACGTTGAGCCGCTGGCAAAAAAGGGGGATAGCATTCGCAACGCTATCTCATGCCGCAGGCATCTCATCGACGGGAGATCCGGACCTAGACCAAAGACTTCCTCTGGATGAGCCTTACGAGATTCCGCCAAGAACCGCAGCCGCCATCAACAAAGCGCGGTTGCAGGGGAACCGAGTCATCGCCATCGGAACCACCGTTGTACGCGCTCTGGAAGCAGCAACCTGTTCGGGGTGCGTCGTTCGGTCGGGCCTGGGCGTGGCGCGCAATCTGATTGGAGCGAGCACAAACCTCTGTACGGTGGATGCGATTGTCACGGGAGTGCATGAGCATGGGGAAAGTCACTATGAGTTGCTCCGAGCCTTCGCGGACACGTCCGTCTTGGAATCCATGAACCAGCGAGCAGCGGCCGAAGATTTCCAGGCCCATGAGTTTGGAGATTCGATGCTCATAGAAAGGCAAGCACGGGCCAAGCGTTCGCAAGCTGTCTGAGGCTGTTGGCTCGCGTTTAGATTTGAGATTCTCGAGGACGATGCTGGGTCCACCAGGCCGCAGCCTCGTCCATCGTCCATTCGGGGGCTGCGCGCGACAGCTCCTCGGAGAGAACGGCAGCACTTTCCGGCCTACGACTCGGATCCTTTTCAAGACACCGAAGAATGATAGCTTCTAAAGGCGCCGGTATCTTCCGCTTCGTTCGCTGGGTAGGCGGAACGGGTTCTGCATGCACGTGCTGCTCCAAGATTTCTTCCGTGTAACCCTGATCAAAAACGTACTTCCCGGTGAGTAGCCAATACAAAACGCCACCAAGACCATACACATCGGTTCTTGGGTCGACTTGCTGCCCAAGAATTTGCTCCGGAGCCATGAACATTGGAGACCCCGCTCCCATGGAACTGTCCGTGCTCTCGTTTGAGGCCGCGTCTTCCCGGCCGTCGCCCGCGCCCGGGTTTCGAACAAGACCAAAGTCGAGCACTTTCATGAAGTCGTAGTCCCGCCCGTAACGACAGGCGTACAAGTTGTCAGGTTTGATGTCGCGATGAATCAGATTGGCCGCGTGGGCCTCATCCAACGAGCGGCACACTTGCCGGACAAGATGAACCGCCCGAGCCGGTGGCAGCGGACCGTGTTCTCTGACCAAGTCACCAAGATCAACCCCGTCCAAAAGGGGCATCACATAGTAGAGACGCTCGTCCTCCGTGATGCCGTAGTCGTAAATGTCGATGGTGTGAGGGCAGGAAAGCTTCGCCGTCGCTTTTGCCTCGCGCTCGAAGCGTTCCCGCACCGAGTCGAGGCCCGACTCGGCTTCCGACTGAAGCAAGTCGGGTCGAATTAATTTAATGGCGGCAGGGCGGGCGAGCAGATGGTGCTTGGCGCGCCACACCTCCCCCATGCCACCCTTCCCCAGTGGAGCTTCCAAGACGTAGCTCCCCAACCGCTTGGCTTCCGCAAGCTCCAAGTTGTAGTTGTAGACAATCCGCGAAGCAAAGACGGCAATAGCCGCCGCGATAAAGGGTGCCGCCGAAGCGCGTAAGAACAGCTCAGGGGTGATGGGAACCCCGCGCTCCAGACCCAGAACATGGACTAACAACAGAGCTATGGGCATGGTTGCCGCAGCCAGAGTGGCGGTGATCATGGTCCTCCCCGGAGGAGAAGGAACCACCAAAGGAAATAGAATGATGATGGGTATGACCCAAGTTACAAACATGGGTTGAGGGATACCCGCCCTCATGGCGAGGGCGGCTTCAAGCGACAAAAGAGCACAGAGCACAACTTCGAAAATAAGTCCGGCATTGAGAACGCGACTCGTTCGTATGTTCTTTTGAAGCGTTAGCCAAAGAACAAAGGCGCAAACGAGAGTTCCCCCGAGATCGGCAAAGAGGATGATCCAAAGTTGGTCGGGAGTATTTGCCTCGGAACGGAACTTGTTGAACTTGAGGGTGAGCATCAAACCCACGATGATGAAGCCCACCAGAGAAAGAAACCTCAGGCGTCGTCGTGACTTTCGCAACAGTTCAGGAGGCAACCCGAACCACGCGCGCTTGAGTTCTTCCGAACTTGTCCCAACAAACCTAGCGGATTGGCTCACGACTTAGTCTCCCCGGTCCATGGAAAACAGTATGCTATAATTTAGTGGAAAGCGGACAAGAGAATCTTCCCATCCTGCCACAACATCACCTTCCCCACTTGGGGTGGCGACCTGTAGATCGGTCGCGTCCGCAAACTCCGAGGCGGATATGGAAAACCCAGACGGGAACCCGTTACCCTCCGACATGCGGGACCTTCAGAACACGTTGTTAGGCCGCTACCAGATTCAAAAGCTTCTGGGTCGCGGAGGTATGGGCGAAGTTTACCTGGCTCAGGACACCATGCTGAAGCGAGCCGTAGCCCTGAAACGGCTGCGTCCTGATAGGGAGCATTCACAGGAAGAAAGCCAACGCATCCTTCGCGAGGCTCAAGCTGCGAGCAAACTCAGCAATCCTCGCATCGCGGCGGTGTATGACGTTCTAAAACATCAAGGCGAAGTGTTTTTGGTGATGGAATACGTCGATGGCACCTCGCTTCGAGATCTACTCTTAGATTCTCCTGGTAATCCCCTACCCCTAGATCGCTTTTTTGACATTGCCAACCAATGTGTTCAAGCCTTTGACGCAGCCCATACTGCTGGCCTTGTGCACCAAGACATCAAGCCTGACAACATCATGGTCATGGATTCAGGGCAAATCAAGATTCTCGATTTTGGGCTAGCCGTGAAAGTTTCCTCTGAGGACGACCTTAGGACACTCAGCACCGAAACCTTCCACGAGCGCGAGTCAGGCGGCACCCCTTCCTACATGGCCCCCGAAGCTATTCTGGGTCGCACGCTCGACCGACGCGCCGACATCTATTCTTTAGGCGTTACTTTCTACGAACTCTTGGCGCGGGAGCGACCGTTCACCAAGGACAGTGACGTTTCCTTGGTGGACCAAGTGCTTCATCATGACCCAATTCCTCTCACCAAGATTCGTGAAGACATCCCCGAGGGACTAGCTAGCGTGGTCCAACGTATGATGGCTAAGGACCCCGAAGCGCGTTATGCATCGGCCCGCGATATGCTGAAAGACCTGGTCGCCGCCGAACAAGGCGAGAACCTGAGTACCGGGGCGCAGCGTTCAATGGTGCAAAAAGAGAGTTTCTGGAAGTCTCGAACCGGAGCCGTCGTATTTGCTCTTGCAGGGCTGATTCTGTTCACCCTTTGGTCTCG
>JABDJR010000687.1 GCA_013003415.1 Candidatus Eiseniibacteriota bacterium
AATCTAACTAGGATTATACAACCTAATAGGCCACGGCAATCGCGACCTCATCTAGCAACATAGCAAGATATTCCAACGCGATTCAAGCCTTCTAACGCCCTCGCAAACCTCAAGATATCCCTATGCAGTTAATCCCGGCTTATGCAACTTCCACCGCAGCATAAGCAAGCAATCAAGACGCTGCGAACCCTCCCGCAGCCGAAAACACCGCTACAAATAATCCGCAGGGCTCTTCACTCCAAGCCCGCCGATATTCAACACATGAAGGTAGATCATCGTCGTCTCCACCCTTGCGTGCCCCATCAACTCTTGAACCGTCCGAATATCGTATCCCGCCATCAATAGATCCGTAGCAAAGGAGTGGCGAAACGTGTGAGGCGTCGCCGGTTTCGGTAACTTCGCCGCAATCGACGCTTTTCTCACCGCCCTCTGAAGTACCGAAACGTGGATATGATGACGCAGAACCGCCCCCGTCTTCTTACTCACAATCGTTCGCTTCGAGGGAAACAAATAAGCCCAGCCCCACTCATGCCCCACGTTCTTGTACTTGCGATCAAGAGCGTAGGGCAGCGTTACCGACACCCCATCTCGAAAATCCCCCTGCCAAACCTGGCGGACGTACTCCAACTGACGACGCAAATGAGGCATCACCGACTGAGGCAAAACCGTAATCCGATCTTTACCTCCCTTCCCTTGACGAATCGTAATCTGCCCTAACTCCAGGTCGACATCTTTCACCCGCAGCCGACAGCACTCCATCACCCTCAGCCCTCCCCCATACAAAATAGTCGCCATCAGCCAAGGACGACCCGAGAGAAAGCTCAGCAAGTGACGCACTTCCTTTGCAGTCAGAATAAGAGGGATTCTTTTCGGGCGCGTAGCCCGCACAACGTCATCGATCCAGCCAATCTCAACATCGAGCACGTAGCGATACAAAAAGAGAATCGCGCTCAAAGCTTGATTCTGGGTAGAAGGCGCGACTTTCCGATTCACCGCCAAGTAACTTAAATACTGTGCGACTTCGGCGTTCCCCATAAGAGCCGGGTGGCGCTTACCGTGAAACAGGACAAATCTTCGGATCCAGCCTGTGTACGCGTCCTCTGTACGAGGACTGTAGCGTTTCGCTTGCAGCACGTAGCGCACCTGATCCAGTAAACGAAGGGGCTTGCGTTTCAAGGGCATGAACTCCCGGACGGGAATCATGACTAGGCGGGGGAATTGAGTAAGAAAGAAACCTTAGCAGACTCTCCCGCAATCAAGGAAGGACGATGAACCGCTCCGCCTGAGGCTCGCTACCCTTCACCACAATCCGCGCAAAGTACACGCCGCTTTTCAACAATCGCCCTTGCTCATCCACTGGCTCGAATAGAACCCGATGGAGCCCAATCTCAAAATTCCCATCCACCAGCCTACGCAGAAGCCTCCCTCGCACATCGAACAGCTCAACCCGAGCTTCCACGGCCCCTCCGGCTAACGCCCCCATTCCCACCCCAGAAGCTGGAGCCGGCACCGCATACTCAAACCACGCCCCCGCCGAAGCCCGCACAACACGCGGCACCGAAAGTAACCGCGCAGGCGCCTTTGAGGGCCGACTTTGCAAAGGCTGACTCACGTACTTTCCGTCCAAAGAAGCCAACGTCCATCGGTAGGCCTGGTCTTCACGCAAGCCCGGAATGTGCACCAGCTTGTTCAAGCTTTCGTCGACCCACCAGGTCCCCAAAACAAAACGCGACCCTGGGCTTTCTTGCACCAACTGCAACCCGGAAGTCGCCACGCCACCAATCAGGGCCTCGACCCGCAAGATCAAATCCCCAGAACCCCCCACCGGCGAAGGCTCAAGCCAAGCGCTGTGCGTGTGATCCCAGCTCAACACTTTGACCTCATCGATAACCCAACTGCTCATGACTTGCGATCCGGCAAAGTCGGACACGAAGTGAAAACGCAGACGAACCTCTCCCGCATACCCCACCAGGGGGACCTTAACTTCTTCCCATCCTTCCCGACCCGCCCAGGCCGGCTGCCCCGGATAGTTATTACCATCGGTGAGACCGAACGTCTTGGGATATCCCCCCACGGGATCCACGCGTTTCCAACTTTCGCTGACCTCATCAAACACTTCTAAGAACCCGCCGCTAAAAGCGAACCCTGCCGTGGCCTGAATGTCGAGCCAATGCCGAATAGAAACTTCGGCATAGTTCCCAACCACCACCGGATCCAGCTCAAGCACACAATCCAGTCGTGAGCGGAACCCGTTCCGTCCCCCAATCCTCCAAGCCCCGCCTTGTTCCTCCCCAAAGTTCCCAAACTCCCAATCGTTCCACCCCTCTCCAATCGCGTATGAACGCAGATC
>JABDJR010000695.1 GCA_013003415.1 Candidatus Eiseniibacteriota bacterium
ATGACCGGGATGCCCGCGTTCCACAATGGGGCGCATAAGAGGGCGACAAAGAAAATCGACTCGCGGAGGGTCCGAAAAACCAAGTTGGGCGGCAAGCCGACGCCCCAGAGAAGTTCCCCCCACACGACAATCAAAAGAGGGACGTGTAAGGGTCAATGGATAGAGATCCCTCCACCCTCCATCTTCGAAAATCACCACTTGTTTAATGTCAGAACTCATTCGCTATCCCAGGAAAACGTGGGCCCAGTCCAAACCACTACTCCATCGATCATCGTCAAAACACAGTCTGCATCTAAGATCTTTTCTGGATCACATGTCACGAGGTTTTCGCTCCAAATCACAAGATCCGCTTTCTTGCCCGCTTGAAGCGTACCCCACTGATGGAGATCTCCCGAAGCATAGGCCGGAGCCGCGGTAAACGAAACCAAAGCCTCGGATCGATCTAGCCGCTCTTCGGGAGCCCAACCGGGTTTCGATTCGCCCGAAACCGGTTGCCGGGTCACGGCCGCGTATAGTCCGTAAAGCGGGTTGTGGGACTCCACCGGGAAATCACTTCCCGAGACCAGCAGCACCCCGCGGGTGCGAAGGGAGCGCCACGCGTAGGCGCCGGCCAGACGATCCTGGCCCAAGCGATCGGGGGCCCAAGGCATATCGCTTGTGCAGTGAGTGGGTTGTATGCTGGCGACGACGCCCAGGTCAGCAAACCGATCCAGATCGTTGGGATGGATCACCTGAGCGTGCTCAATTCGAAATGAAGGTCGCGATTGAGAAACATCCCCAAGAAAACTTGATGGGAAAGGAGATTTCAGGAGTACGGATGGCTTGGCCCCTTTCTCCAGAGTCTCACCCCAAACTTCTAGGGCCATGCGATTCGCGGCATCGCCGATACCGTGCATGGCGATTTGGAACCCCGCGTTCAGACACGCCTCCAAATCGGCTTCAACCTGAGCCCGGTCAGAAACAAACAAGCCTTGGTTTGACGGATCATCCTCATAGGGTCGCAAAAGTGCAGCCCCACGCGATCCTAGAGCCCCATCGAGATAGAACTTCACCATTCCCAAGCGAAACCAACCCTGCCATTCTGGGTCCGCCCCGGCAGCCAGAACATCCGGAAGCTGCGGGTCGGTAACGCTAAAAGCAGCGTAAACACGCTGAGGCACAAACTCCTCCGCCGCCATTTGCCGATACACGTCAAGTTCGGTCGCAGACATTCCCATATCGTGAACTCCGGTCACGCCGACTCGAATCAAGGCTTGAGCGGCCTGCCGAATGTATCGGCGAATCGTCATGGGACCGGGTTTGGGGATGATATCGGCTACAAGATCCCCTGCATTGTCGATGAGGATTCCGGTGGGCTCCCCTTGGGAGTCCCGATGAATCTTCCCACCCGAAGGATCTTTGGTGGCAGCCGTAATACCCGCCTCGGTCAGCGCCCTGGTATTTACCCAGGTGGCATGAGCATCGATGCGACGAAGGGCAACGGGGAAGTCTCCACTAACCCGATCGAGATCTTCTCTGCTCGGAAACGCTTTTTCGGGCCAATCATTCTGGTCCCATCCGCGGCCTTGAATCCAACCTCCTGACTCTTCAGCCTGACGCTGCGTCACCGCGACCTGAACCCGACCCAGAGTCTCGGAAAGGCTTTCCGCTCCCACCAAATCAACCTGATCTGCCCCCTGCCCCAAACTAATGAGGTGCGCGTGCCCATCAGTGAGGCCCGGAGAGACAAAAGCACCGTCTAGGGACACGCGTTTGGCATCGATGGGGGCCTGGCTCAGCACCTCCTCATCGGTATCGACGGCTCGAATCAGCCCATTCCTGATCCATACCGCCTGGGCCCAGGGCCGGCTCGGATTGCCGGTCCAAACAACCCCCCCATGAAAGACAAGATCTTCCGCATTGGCACTCATGGGCCCCAGGATCAGGACTATGGGAAAAAAAGCCCAGAGCCAGAGCCGAAGTCCAAGAGAAGCAGGGCTTCTCAGACCCGATCTGCCGAAAAGAGGGTTTAGGGGAAACATACGGATTCTCCTGTTGAACC
This sequence comes from Candidatus Eiseniibacteriota bacterium, assembly GCA_013003415.1. GTDB lineage: Bacteria > Eisenbacteria > RBG-16-71-46 > JABDJR01 > JABDJR01 > JABDJR01. The sequence continues at coordinate 2,042 of JABDJR010000695.1, forward strand.
GGTCGATTGTCTCTGCGAATCAGAACTCGATCTATAAGGTAAACATAGTGTCAGCCAACGACCAGCCCGCAAAAACCTACAAATCCATTTTGCGTCACCAAGGAGCCCTAGGAGACGAGTTCACCCCAGCGGCAAACAAAGCCTCCTGGTGGAGTTTGCATCCCTGGATTGCCACGGTGCCTGTGTTCGGTCTCGGCTGTCTCTTACTCATGCTCACGGGCTTTGAGTTTAGCCCTCTCCGGGCCCTCATCCTAGGGGGCATGTGTTTGGCCGCGAGCTACCTCCGAGAGATGGTTTTGAACCGCCAGATCAAACAATGGGCGACCCGCCTGGCTGATCAGTGGGGTATCCGGAGCGACCTCGCTGAAGCCGAGAAGAAACTGGCCGGGCGAGGCCGGAGTCTCTTCACCCTAACGCAGTCTTTGGAACGTGCCCTGGAGCACCATCATGTTTCCCAGCGAGATAGCTTTCTGGCTTCGGTAGCCACTCTCATGAGTACTCTGGAGGCCCGGGACCCCTGCACTCGGGGTCATTCATCCAAGACCGCCCACCTCGCGGTGCGTCTTGGAAAACGGATGAACCTGGACCAAGCCGATCTTTACGAGATCCATCTTGGGGGCCTTCTGCATGACATTGGGAAAATCGGGATTCCCGATGACATCTTGCTGAAACCTGAAGGGCTCACTAAGGATGAGTACGAAGCGATGAAGGCACATCCGGAAATAGGCGCACGCATCCTAGCCGGAATTGATGGGATGGACCGTGTGGCCGATATCGTGAAGTATCACCATGAAATGTACGATGGACGTGGGTATCCAGATGGCCTAAAAGGAGAAGAGATTCCACTTGGGGCTCGACTGGTATCTGTCGCTGACACCTATTTGTCGATGGTTGAGGATCGTCCCTACCGCAAAGGCCGCAGCGCCCAGAAGGCAGTCAAAGAACTGAAGCGCGTTGCCGGTCAACAGCTCGACCCCGACGCCATCCGCGAACTTGAAGGCTTAATCGAGGAAGAAGCGAAGCAGGGACGTGGACTTTACGCGGAACTGGATGACACCGCTCTCGAAGCCACAACCAAAGCGGCATAGAGACTTAGACCGCAGTGCTTCCTGTTAGAGCCTAGGCTTCGTTCTCGACACTTACCGTATCGGCTTTGAACAAGGCTTCGGCAAAGGCCTTGGCGTCAAAGGGCTGCAAGTCATCGATCCCCTCACCTAGCCCCAGGTAACGCACCGGGATTCCAAGCTCATCGGAAATGGCCACAACCACCCCACCCTTAGCCGTCCCGTCGACTTTAGTGAGGACGAGTCCGGTGATGTCGATCACATCACCGAATTGTTTGGCTTGGATGACGGCGTTCTGTCCCGTGGTGGCATCGAGGACAAGAAGCACTTCGTGGGGAGCTCCCGGACAAGCTTTGCCGATAACACGGCCAATCTTACGAAGCTCCTCCATGAGATTTACTTTGGTTTGCAAACGACCCGCGGTGTCGACAAACACCACGTCCATTTCGCGGGAACGCGCCGAACTCACGGCATCGAAAGCAACCGCCGCGGGATCGGCGCCGGATTCGTTGGAAACAATTTCGACCTTGGCGCGGTCGGCCCACACGCGTAACTGATCGACGGCTGCAGCGCGAAAGGTATCGGCAGCGGCAACCATGACGCGCTCGCCATTCGAGGCATGATAGTGAGCAAGCTTCCCCAGGCTGGTTGTCTTGCCCGTACCGTTCACACCCACCATGACAACGACTCGTGGTTTGGCCTCAGGGACAGTAACAGCCCCCTCGCCACCCAGAAGAATTTGCTCCACCTCTTCGATCAGAGCTTCTTCGAGCACTTCCCCGGTTTCGATTCTGTCTTTCTTCACGCGTTCACGAAGACGGTCCAGCAGGCGCTCGGAGGTGCCGACCCCGACATCGCCCATGATGAGAGCCTCTTCAAGATCCTCGAAGGTCTCTTCATCAATCTTCTTTCGCCCGGTGAGAACGCGGTGCACATTGTCAGACAGGTTCTGACGGGTCTTGGTTAGACCTTCTTTAAGCTTTCCAAATAATTTACGCATAACTAATTCTTTTGAGGGTAAGACCTATTGAGCAACAGTCGATTCGGGAGAAACTGGCTCATCATCGATTCCGGAAGCTCGACCGCGCTTGGTCTGAGGCATCTCGGAGCCGTCGAGCTTAACAGAAACAACACTGCTCACGCCCGGGGTTTGCATGGTCACTCCATAGAGGCTTTCGGCGGCTTCCATGGTTTTCTTATTATGAGTGATCATGATGAACTGGGTGCGCTTACTGAACTCTTTGATCATGGCCACAAACCGATCGATGTTTGCATCATCGAGCGGGGCATCGACCTCGTCGAGAATACAGAAGGGCGAAGGCTTGACCAGATAGATCGCAAACAGGAGTGCGATTGCGGTTAGCGCTCTCTCTCCACTCGATAGCTGCTGAATACCCTGGGGTTTCTTACCTCGGGGGCGGGCCATAACGTCGATTTCGGCTTCAAGAGGGTCATCGCCGGTGAGGGATAGCTGGCACTCACCACCCTGGAACAACACACCAAATGTTTTTTGGAAGTTCTCCTCAACCACTTTGAAGGTGTCGATAAACATGACCGAGGCTTTCTTATTGATCTCTTTGATTGTCTTGATCAAGGAATCTTTTGCCTGGGTTAGGTCATCCCGCTGACTACTCATGAAGGCAAAGCGCTCGCTCTTCTCTTCGTACTCTTCAACCGCCAGCAAGTTAACCGGCCCGAGGCGACGCACTTTCTCTTTAAGCTCACCGAGTAACTGCTCGGCATTCTCGGGGATCTCCCCAACTTGGTGGCGGTTCAGATCATCGGAGGTGATTTCGTACTCCTGATGTAATCGCGTTTCCAAATGCGCTACGTTGGAGCGTAACTCTGTCAGCTTGACTTCGGCCTCGTGGGCGGCTTGGCGCGCTTCACTGGCCCGGCGCCGAACCTCTCGAACCAATTCGGAGTCTTGCTGTTCCGCAGCGGCAGCATCGGCTTTTTCTCGCTCCCGAAGGGCAACCAGGTCCGCTTTCTCAACGCGAGCGCCATGAAACTCCTCGATGCGTTCGGCCAGATTCTCCAACTCACCTTCAATCTCAACCTTGCGCTCCAAAAGATCTGATTCTTCGTGTTTGAACCGAGCTTGCTCGGCCAGGAGATCTTCTTTCTCTAGGCGGTAGCGCTCGGCCGAGCTTTGCTTGTCTTTGAGCTCTCCCTCAAGGCGAGCCCAGGACAAGCGCGCTTGATGCGCTTCTTTAAGCTTCTCTTCGCGCTGACGTTCGGCTTCTTGGAGATCGTTTGCCAGAGTTTGGTAGTTTTGATCGGCCGTGCTTGAATTGTGCAGGGAATCTTTGAGGGCGGCTTCAAGCAAAGCTCGCTCACCTTGGATACGGATCTTAGCTGCGGTTCGTTCTTCCAGAGACTCCCGAGTTTCGGTTTGAACCTTGAGCGCATGCTCGCGCTTCAGACGAAGCTCGGCCTGTTCCTTTTCAAGCACATTGAGAGCAGCTTTGGCTTCGGTAAGGCGCTCCTCGATATCTTTTTCGGACTGCACAAGCTCACGACCACGGAAATCCAGCTTCTCTTGTCGGTTGGCAACTTCAGAGAGGTGAATGAGAAGACCCTCGATTTCGGTTCGACAGCGCTCAAGCGCCTCTTCTCGCTCAAGCAGCTCGGAACCTGCAGGCCCACCCTCACCACCGGCAATGGCGGTGTCGTCGACATAATGACCCTGGCGAGTAACGGCGCGCTTAGCTCGCCCCTGAGCCACCATATCTAAGGCCATGTCGAGGTTGTCGGCCAGGGCCACGCCACCCAAAAGATAGTCGACCAAGTTTTGAAAACGCGGTTCCGTGGACACCAGGCTTGCGGCAGAAACGAGGTCGCCACCCAAACGCGGTCGATGGGGAATACGATCGAGAGGCAAGAAGCTGGCGAATCCCATGGATTCGGTTTCCAATTGATCGACAAGGCGACGCGCGGTCACGGTGTCCTCGGTTACAACGAACTGCCAGGCGGTGCTAAGGGCCGGTTCGAGAGCTTGCACCCAATCGGCTGGAATTTGGATCACATCGGATAGAGTGCCGATGACTCCCTGAGGGCGATCCCCTTCGGCCAGAAGGGCGCGAACTCCAGGAGCAAAGCCCTCGTAACGAGCCTGAAGGTTCTCGAGAGTTTCGAGACGTGATTTTGCCGCCGCCTCGGCCGTATGGGCGGAAGAGGTTTCTTTGCGAACCATTTCCACTCGGGATTCGTGATTCTTTCGCTCGATCTGTAGGCGGTCTTTTTCCGCTTCGAGTTCTTCCAAACGCTTCTTCGCCTGAGAGACGGTCTGGGTCGAAACTTCGAAAGCATGGAGAAGTTCTTCGGCCTCCAAGGCCAAAGCCTGTTTCCGGTGATCGAGTTCACCCAAACGTTTTTCTTCTTCCTCAACTCGGTGAGTGAGACCGGCAAGAGTTTCTTCGGTTCTAACTTTTTCCTCAAGATGTTCCAGGGTGAGCTGCTGGCTTTCCGTCGCCCGCGCACGGAGTTCGGAGACTCCCGCCTCAACCGAGGTCAGGGCCGCCTCTAAAGCCTGGAGGCTGTTTCGTTCTTGTTCCTCTACTCCGGACAACTCTTCCAGGAGCCCGGAAAGGCGCGTCGTTTCCTCGGCGTTTTTCTCCAGACGTTCGGCCAGGCGAACTTGACTCTGCTGGATCTCGACCGTCCGCTGACCGGTGGACTGTAGCCGTTCGCGGAGCACGAGGATCCGACTGTTGGCCTTGCCGATTTCATCATCGACTTGGGCTAGCGCTTCCCGTGCCTCTTGGAGGTTTCTTTCCTTTTCCAAGTAGGCCAAGTGCATTTCTTGAAGCTTGGCTTCCAAGGCCGAAACCTGAGTCTCCGACTCCTCGGCCGTTCGGCGGGTGTCCCCAAAGTTAGAGCTTAGGTTTTCGATCTCCTGAGTCCACGACTGTCGCTGATTCTGGGAAAGGTCGAGATCAAGCGTACGAATTTGCGTTGTCAGTTCTTTGTGCCGACGAGCCTTCCCCACCTGGCGCTTTAGGGAGTTCACCTGGCGCTCAACCTCGATCACGATGTCGTTCACACGAACCAGATCGCGTTGGGTGGCGTCGAGTTTGTTGAGAGCCTCTTTCTTCCGCGTCTTGTACTTCATGATGCCGGCCGCTTCTTCAAACAAGAATCGGCGATGCCCTGTGTTGTCGCTCAGAATATTGTCGACCATTTGACGCTCAATGACCGAGTACGCGTGAGAACCCATTCCCGTATCGAGGAAAAGCTCCCGAACATCTTTTAGCCGAACGGTGTTTTTGTTGATGTAGTACTCGGAAACCCCCGAGCGATAGAGACGACGCCCTACGGTCACCGTGGAGTAGTCGATGGGAAGCGATCCGCGTTCGTTGTTAGGGTGAGCTCAACTTGAGCCATGCTCATGGGCTTCTCGTT
>JABDJR010000702.1 GCA_013003415.1 Candidatus Eiseniibacteriota bacterium
TCTTGAGGAGGGACCAAAGGCGATTGAGTTGCTAGAAGACTGTTACGAGCGGACAAAGAAGACGCTGGGAGAAGACAACGCAACCGTCATGCAAGTGGCGTCGGCCTTGGCGCTCTCTTACGACGACGCCGGCCGCTCGGAAGAAGCCGAGGCGATTCTTCGGGATACCTTGGAACGAGAAATCGCTCGCTTCGGTGATGACCACCCGCACACCATCACCGTGAAACAGAATTTGGCAAGCATTCTCCGAGTTCAGGATCGTTACGAAGAAGCGGCACCACTCTATGAGAGTTCGGTGGTTTCGGCGGCGAATATGCTTGGCGAAAAACACATCATGACCATGAAATATCGGAGCAACTTGGCGCTCTTTTATTCGGACATGGGTGACTACGAAAAGGCCGAGACGATGAGTGTCGCTGTGGTCCGAGATCGGGAGGAGATTCTTGGCCCAAACAACTCCTCAACTCTAGCCAGTAGCTTGAATTTGGCTCTCCTCTATTTGCGGATTGAAAAGTACGACAAATGTATTGCAATGGCGGGGGAGCTTCGGGATCGCTGCATGAAAGTGTTGGGTTCCGACCACCTTTATACCGCAATCATTGAAAGTACTTACGGGCAGGCCGAACTTAAAAACGGCAATGCAGAAGTAGCCTTGGAGATCTTCGAGTCAAGTTTGGATCGATACACACGTCGTTATCCGGACGAGAAACACTGGAGGGTAGGCCACGCTCATGTCGTGCGTGGGGAAGCCTACTTTGCTTTAGGCCAGTACGGAAACGCCGAGGCCGACTACCTCAAAGGCCACCGAATTTTGGATGCCGCGCTTGACCCCACCAACCGGCGGGTCATCCACGTGATGGAGTGTCTTGTTGCGCTCTATGGTGAAAGCGGAGATCCGGAGAAGAGAGCTGCCTGGGCAGAGCGCTTGGCCTCGACCCAAGAAGCAAGCTAGGCGTGGTATGTTCCGAAGAGACAATCTGCTGAACAAGCCTCGACCCGCCGTAGAGGACGTTCCATTGCCAAGATTAGGAAGGGTTTCTAACCATGAAAGCCTCCACCGCTTTTTTTGCAGTTCTCACTTTCATCTTTTTGTCATGTTCGCCTTCAAGCGAGCCCGCAATGGAAGAGGAGTCTCCCTATCTTGGAGACTATTCTGTCATCGAGAACCTATTAGAGGATCTTCAGACCTCTTGGATTCGCCGCGAGATTGATCGCTACGCAGACCTCCTATCCGAAGACTTTGTGTTCGTGTTTCAAGAAGATGACGCTGATGGCATTCCAGATGGGTATTGGAACAAAGACGAAGACGTCCTTGCGGTAAAGCGCATTTTCGATTCTCCTCAGGTCACCGCAATTCGCACACAATTGGCTTATGGGCAACCTGAAGACAATCAGACCACGAAGATCCGTGAAGAGAACGCAACCCTTATCACGGTGACGAACACGTTTCTCGATGTCGATCTCGATGGTGGCGAAACGACCCTTAGAGTTCAGGGTGACACGCAGCTTTTCTTCTTTCAAATGGGAGATGAAGCCCAAGGTGAAGATCCCAGCCGCTGGTACATTGTTGAGTGGCAAGATTTGGGAAGTAACACTCTTGCCGTTGTGGAAACTACGACTTGGGGTGGGATCAAGTTTGGATTGAACAAACCCCGCCCGGCTGTAGAGGCCACAACCTGGAGCGCGATCAAGAAGGGCTAGTAGATCTTCCCTAGACTCGCCAATTCACCGACAAGGTTCTACTTGAGCCGATCTTGCGCTCCTTCTTGACACTCACTCCCACACTGCTTAGCCTGCAACTTGTGGATCGCACCCGCGTCTTCCGCACCATTTCCCTCGCATCCCTCATGGGTAGAACCGGAGTTTCGATTGGCCCGTCGTCGTCGCCGTCGTGGTGGTGGCCCCTCTCTTTGGAGGGTCGTTGTCATTCTCACTCCGTTTATCGTTATCGCCGTTCTGATCACTCAGTTCGTGTTGTCAAACAAGGGTCAGTACTGGATGGCTCAGAACCTTTGGCGCGGCGACTCCGAGAGGGTCGTTAAAGTTGTTAACAAAGTTCTGGTCGAAAGCTCCGAAGGGCTAGGTCTGCCCTCCCCGCACGCCACCCTGTCTTTTGGCGATTCTTTAGGCAACGTTCCCGACTTTGACAGAATCGTGCTGAGTGTTTCAGAGGATGAAGAGGGTCGCGTCTTGGAAGGCCGAGCAAGAGCTTTCTCTGCGGTGAATCTGGCTCCTTCCATCAGCACCATCTCGGCCAACGCACAAATCTCCGGAGATTTGCGAGAGCTAGGCCTTGAACTTGTGACTGGAAAACAGAACAAAGACCAATCCGTGCACCTTCTTTTCGACGCGGGAGACAAGACCGATGTGTTGCTCCATCTTGTACCCGCCGAGCTTTACGGGCTGGACAGCTTGGTCGTTCTTGAAGACGAAAAAGAGCCGGTTCCCATTAAGGCGCGCATTGCCCTTGTCATCAACCGCTTCGGTCGCGACCGCGAGGTTTCCGCCCGCTGCGAGAAGTTGCCTGGCGAATACACCGTAGCAATCTACTCCGAACTAGAAGATGCGCGAGTTTGGGCCGACCGGGCGCGGGCTAAGGGTATGGAGGTGATCCTCAACTTACCCATGGAGCCCAAAGGGTTCCCCAACCCCGATCCCGGACCCAACGCGATTCTGGTCGACATGTCGGGTCGCCGCATCCGGAGCCTCTACAAGCAAGCGCTCAAGAAGGTCGGTCCGGTGGAAGGCATCAAGACCTTCTATGGGAGCCTGGCCGTCGAAGACCCCGATGTCATGAGGGTGGTCCTCGAAGAGACCAAGCGCGCGGACCTTTTCTTCTTCGACACCACGC
>JABDJR010000024.1 GCA_013003415.1 Candidatus Eiseniibacteriota bacterium
GTATCTTGCTGGTAACCCACTATCAGCGCCTTCTTGACTATGTAACCCCAGATTTTGTTCATGTTCTCGCCGACGGGAAGATTGTGAAGTCGGGAGGGATGGAGTTGGCAGCGGAACTTGAGCGTGAAGGCTACGGCTGGATCGACAAAACCGGTGCGGAGATTCCTCAATCATGACCGCCGTCAGTGACATGAGCGTTCATCGTGAAACCTTCAATCGTTTGAAGTCGAAATTTCCTGGTTCTCGACAAGACTGGGTTCAAGACCTGCGTCGAGACAATCTCGATCGTTTTGAGTCAATGGGTTATCCCACCACTCGCCTAGAGGCATGGAAAAAGCTCAATCTTCGGCCCATTACTCAGGGAAGTTTTGAGTTGGCAACCAGCTCCGGGAACCCGAGTAAGTCCCTTCCCGCCAATCTTGTTCGGCATACCGTGTGCTTTGTCGACGGCCACTTCAGCCCTGACTTGTCCGACATAGCTAACCTTCCCCAAGGGATCCGGGTTCGAACTTTATCGACCGCCTTGGAGCAGAGTGATACAGACTCTCTACCTTCTTTTTTCGGTCAGGCCGCAACCGACGAGAAACATGCCTTTCTGGCATTGAACGGAGCTCTTTTCACAGACGGAGCCATTGTCGAAATTGACGATGCCGTGGCCGAGCCGGTTTCGCTTCGATTCATCCAAACCGATGGAGCGGACCCTCGCGTCACCTACACTCGGGTTCTTGTGCGAGTTGCCCCTCAGGCTCAGGTGGATTTGATCGAAGAGTTTGTCGGCGAAGGAAAAAACCTTACCAATCACGTGACCGAAGTGGTGGTGGGCGAGAATGCCGGCCTACGTCATCTTCGCTTTCAAGATGAATCCCAGAGTGGTTTCCATTTGGGGGTTTTGGGTTACGTGCTTGAAAGAAACGCAAGGCTTGAGAGTTTTGCGGTCAGTTTGGGAGCAGCGCTCTCTCGAGTAGACGGCCACGTCAGTCTTCAGGGCGAAGGTGCCGAGGCAAACCTTCAAGGGCTCTATACGCTTCGAGGTGATCAAGTCTGCGACCATCATACGTTGTTGCATCATCGGGTACCCCACACCCATAGTCAGCAATTGTACAAAGGCATTTTGGCCCACTCCGCCCGAGCCATCTTCAATGGCCAAGTCACCATCGACAAGGATGCGCAAAAAACCACCGCCGACCAACAGAACCCCAATCTTCTGCTTTCCGATCAGGCTCTTGTGAATACAAATCCGCAACTTGAGATCTATGCCGACGATGTCCAGTGTCGACACGGCGCAACCGTCGGCCAAATGGACGAGGATAGCCTGTTTTATCTCAGGTCTCGCGGAATTCCAAAAGACCAGGCGGTCCGACTTCTTATGCAGGCTTTTGCCGCCGAAGTTGTTGAGGCGATACCCAACGAATCGGTTCGAGACCAAATATCGGAGCGGGTCCGAGAAAGGTTTTTCTCAAGTGTCTGAACTTGACGAGCTATATCAAGAGGTCATTCTTGACCACAACCGGAACCCTCGCAATTTTGGTCGCCTAGAAGATGCTCAGGAGTCCGAAGGCTTCAACCCTCTCTGTGGTGATCGCATTTCCGTGTTTGTGAAGGTTGAGGAAAATCGGGTCGTCGATGTTCGGTTCGAAGGTCGAGGTTGTGCCATATCGCAGGCTTCTGCCTCCGTCATGACGACCATGACCAAGGGGAAAACAGTCGAAGAAGTGCAGAAGTTGTTCAATTTGTTCCAGCAAGTGGTCACCGATTCCGAAGGTGGCGAAGAGGCCATGGAAGAAATTGGAGAGCTAGCTGCCCTTGCCGGTGTTCGCGAATTTCCGACCCGAGTGAAGTGCGCCACCCTAGCTTGGCATACGCTGGGTTCCATACTTGAAGGCCAGGCCGGCACCGCCGTCTCTACGGAGTAGAAATTATGGTACAGCACGAAACAGTAACCGTAGTCCGCGATTGTGATGCGACCGTCGTTCCCGCCGGAACCAAGGTTGTCATCCCCGAAGGAACCGAAGTCACCATCACCCAAACTCTGGGTGGTAGCTATAGCGTCATTACCGACCGTGGTTTTATGGCCCGTGTCGAGGCCGTAGACGCGGATGCCCTAGGCAAGGAAGCTGCCCCGGAAACTCCCAAAACGGCACCTGTCGAACAGGTCACAGACCCTGAGACCATGGAAACTCTGGTTTGGGATCAGTTGCGATCGGTCTACGATCCTGAAATCCCGGTCAACATTGTGGATTTGGGTTTGGTTTACAAGTGCGATGTGGCCGAAGCCGACGACGGTTATCGGGTCGAAGTTGAAATGACCATGACGGCCCCTGGTTGCGGTATGGG
>JABDJR010000026.1 GCA_013003415.1 Candidatus Eiseniibacteriota bacterium
CCACCGTTTCTAAATCCCACATGGGAGCCTGCCAGCAACACTGAGCTGCCCCTTCGCTCCCGAGATACTCGGTCAGGCGTTCGCGAGTTCGCGTGACCATGGCTTCCGAAAAGTCAGTCGCCAAAACCTGGAAACCCTCTGCCGCGAGATAGGCTGCGTTTCGCCCTCCCGCGCAACCCAAATCGAGGACGCGCACGGACGATGGCTGGGCAAAGGTTTTGAGCAGGCTGACCATCCGAACATCGGGTTCGCGGGAAGCGAATTGTTCAACCTTGGAATCTTGTTCCCAGAATTCCTGTCGGCTCTGGAGAGAATGAACCACCCGCTTAAACTCCCAGAGGGAAAGCTCGCGCGTGCCAAGAGCTTTTCGCTTCGACTTCCCATTGCCCACGACGAAACTCAGCCATGGACGGAATGATGTTGTTGAAAACCACCGTGTCCCCGGTGACCGCACCCGACTCGGCCAAAGAGCGGAACCCAGGGCGATCCGTGACATGAAGCCGGTCGGCCTGGCGGTAGAACACGCGGCTGTTGTCGAGGAAGCTGGTTTCGAGTTGAGGTTCGAGCTTCTGGATTTGGTGGACACAGGAATCGATGGAACACCCGCTTAGGGCAGTTTTCGTTTCGTCGACCCCCACCACAAGGAACTGGTCGTAGATAACCTTGTATCCCCAGGTCACCGGTGACCCGTGAGCGTTCCACGCGGCGAGACTCTCTTCGACCACGGTGTTGAGCTTCGTTAATTCTGCAGGTTCCAGGCTTCGGCTGGCTGGGAAGAACCAGAGCCGAGCGGAATCCGGGAGGTCGTCAAATTGAATCCGCGCCATCAAAATCTCCTATCATGTCCCGAAAGGGGTCGGGACTTCTAAAGTCCTCGCTCTAAAAAGCTGCGATAAATAGTTTGCCCCACCTCGGTCATGACCACCACAAGCACGTACAAGGCAAGAAGGGGCACTAATTGTAACTTGTTTCGTTCTGCCTTGGCGTAGGTGGCCAAGACATGAACCAGAATGACGGTCAAAAGCATGATGCCGCCGTGAATCAACCTCGGGGTGGTTACCCCTCGGTAGAACAGGACCACAATACCGATAATGGCATTGGCATCGAGAAGGCCAACCACAACCCCTAAGAAGAAGCGATCGAGCCGAGTACCATGCCCCCGAATAAGACCGGTGATCAACAACCACCCAAATCCTACTACGGCTACCGCAAACAGGGCCCCGCGCATCCATAGATGCATGTCGGCGACCCATTCCATCAAGGTCATTTACATCTCCCTAGCGCGCCGCCTGATCTGCTGATTGTAACGCTTCGTAGTCTAAATCGATGACGGGAGGATCGCCCCCAGGCCCCTTCAGATAGTGTTCCATCCATCGTAGAAGCCTCAGACACGAATCGAGGCGAGCCGCCGCCTTCCGCGTTCCGTGCCCTTCACCGGGGTATAAAACAAGTCGCACCGGGACCTTTCCCAAGGTCTTGAGATACCGGTAAATCTCGATCGACTGACCGGGATAAACCCGCGTGTCGGCCTTCCCATGAAGGATCAACAGAGGTGTTCTGGCCGAGGGAGTATGAAAAATCGGGCTCCGCTCCAGATAGAACTGCCAGTTGTCCCAGGGCCAAAGTCGAAAATGAACCAGTTTCATCTCGTTGGGAATGTCGGTGGTGCCGAAAAATGAGAGCTGATCGGTCAGACCCACCCCCATGACGCTCGCGGCAAAATGCTCGGACAAAGCGGTGGCACACCAAGCCGACGCGAACCCGCCGTATGACCGCCCTGTCACGCCTACCTTTTGACGATCCACAAGCCCCATGTTTACAAGATGATCGATGGCGTCCACAAGGTCATCGAACTCCTTACCCGCAAAATCTCCATGATCCAGCATGGAGAATTCAACTCCCCGCCCCGTGCTGGCCCGGTAGTTCGGGTAGAACACTGCGAAACCCTGAGCCGCCGCCACTTGTCCGGGGACGGCATAGTTCGAAATCCACCCGTTTCTAAAATGAGACTCGGGACCCCCATGGATCATAAGAATCAGCGGATAGCGTTTGCCGGGCACCTCGTTCAGCGGACGAATGAGAAGACCATCGAGCTCCAGACCGTCCCGCGCCTGGTAGGTCACCACTTCTTGTTTGCCTAAAGAGACATCTTTTAGCCAGCGATTGTTTTGGGTGAGTCGTTCCGGGGACGACCCTTTCGCGAAGTGGAAAACCTCGGCCGGATGCTCCGAGGAGTGACCCAGAAGAGCCAACTGGTCGCCGTCTTCGCTGCTGGAGAGGGAAGTGAAGATCTGACCAGGGTTGGAAATGAGCACCCGCTGGCCGTCTTCGTTGGGAACGCCTTCATCGCCGGTTTTGATTTCGGGAGTCTTCGGCGGGACGGTTAAACTGGCGAGATAGGTCTCGACTCTCTGATCTACCAAATAGGTTAGTTCCCGCCCCTTGGACCAGTGCGCCGATCGAACGTGCGCTTTCAAACCGGGGAGCAGATCGACCAGAGCACCGCTCTCCATGGAGGCCAGCATGAGTCTGCCCGGAGCGGGGTCGTGGATGGTCTCGGAGGCAATCACGACCAACTCATCTCCCTCCGGACTCCAGGAAAAAGATCCTAGCTTTCCGGGGTTCTGAAACTTTTGTACAAGGGCATCGCGGTTCACGTCGTAGATGTGAAGTCGTCGCTTCATGAGGCTGTCGTCAACCAGCGTTGTCGGGGCAACCGCCATGGCGAGGCGCGATCCGTCCGGGCTCCACTCTATGACCGAAGGGTGCCCGGAAACTTGGAGCTTACGCGCCTCTGGGCTTTCTTGACTGAGATCGACCAGCCAAACGTAATTGAAGCGCCCCTCTTCCTCGTAGATTTCTTGGTTAAAGCCCTGCTCTCTTCGCTCTTTGCTTTCCGCGCTATCTTTTTCCTTTGCGATAAAAGCGATTTCGCTCTCTTTTCCGGGCCGGTAGGCATAACTGGCAATATCGGCTTCATGAGCATAGAGCAGCTGAGCCTCACCACCATCTAATGGAACGCCGTACAATCCTTTTACCTTGTCCTCCCCCCGCTTGGCCAAAAAGGAAATGCTGGAGCCATCGGGGTTCCAAGCCACATCACTCACGTTTATTTTTCCCGTTACGTAGGGTCTTGGGTCCCCTCCGGGAGTGGCGAGATGAAGTTCAACGTAAGCCGCCCCGTTGTCTTCGAAGGGGTCGCGCGGAACCCTGAGCGTGTACGCGACTTGATCTCCCGACGGGGAAATCACAACCGATGTCACCGTTTTGATGCGCTCAAGATCGAGCGGCGTTACTCCGTCGGCAAACGATGGGGAAGCAGTGAGTGCACCCGCGACTAGGCATAGAAAGAGAATCGCACTGAGGGATCGGTTCGGCATGATAGCTCCTTTTGACGACCAAGGAGCTATTCTGGCACAAATGGGCGGCGTGTAGGGATTCAGCTAAAACACTTGAAAACAGCACCGAGAGGCCGAATCAACGACCGGGGGCCCAATCTCCCTGATCATCTTGATCCCGGCCTCGAGATTCTCGCGAATCTTGAGAGTACCTTTCGGGGTCTTGATCGCGCAGGTCGAGTTCGTGTTCGTAGGCACCGAGAATGGTTGCCTCGAGGTATTCGCGGAACTCCATCGTGATGGGATGGGCAATATCGACGTAGGTATTGTCGGGAAGTTTGCGGCTAGGCATAGCGACAAAAAGTTTGTCGTCGCGGCCTTGAATGACTTTGATGTTTCTTACTACGAAACAGTCATCGAAAACCACCGTAACGAGGGCTCGCAATCTTTGATCGTTCCAAAGACGAACCTTTTGTTCGGTTATTTTCATATTCCCTCCTCTGTCGCCCGAGGCGAATTTTCCCTGCTACAGCACGAACTTGTCCACACTTTTAAGCGAAACTTGCTTGGCCAAAATCCACGGACAGAGAACTCGACCCAACCCGACAATTCAACCTTTGGTTTAGAACGTATTGAGTGGAAAGTTTTCGTCCACCGAAACGAAAAAAAGTTTCAAGTTCTGATCTGAAGACGGATTTATTTTCAGAACGATCCTTTTTGGCTTTCAAAAATTTCCGTTTTACTGTGTAATACGCCTTGAGGGATAGACATAAAAACCAGTCAGGCCGCGACCGGTTCCATACAGTTTTCGCAGTTTCTTAAGCTACCGTTAGCAACATTTTCTCCTTGGTGAACGTCTCCTATCCGGGGATGGTAGGGGGCTGTTGCTTCTAAAGGAGGACAACGGTGGGGATGAGTATCGCGATTGTTTCGCAAAAGGGTGGGGTGGGGAAAACAACTCTCGCCGCAAACTTAGCCGCAGCATTTGCAGACCTAAAATTCAAAACACTACTAATTGAGATCGATCCACAAGGAAGCCTAATTCCCTGTTTCGGCCTCAATCGATTTGACCTTCACCGGGGACTCAGCGGCTGCCTTGCCGATGAAACCAACCCCGTAGACGCCGTCGAGCGCTCCGTTCGCGAGAATCTCGACATTATGCCCGTCAATATCTGGTCCCACGAAGAAGAAGACACCTATGTGGCTGCTGTAAAGCAAGAGCCCATGAGCCTTCGCCGTGTGGTTCAGACCTTTTCCGACGAATACGACTACATTTTGCTGGATTGCCCTCCCGCCCTTGGCCCTTTGACTCACGCTGCCCTTTCCGCCGTCGACCGCTACCTGGTCCCGGTACAAGCCGAAGCGATGAATCTCTCGTCTCTAGGACGTTTGGAGAACCTAGCCTCAGAAATCCGAGCCACGGTTAACCCGGGGCTCCAGCTCGAAGGTCATGTGGTGACCATGGCGGCTATGCGAACGCGCCATGCCAATCACATCGTCGAGAAGCTCACGCTCGATCCGGGCACGTCCCTGATCAACACGATTATCCCGCGGAGTATCAAGGTTGCCGAGGAAGCCATCAAAGGGCGCCCCACGGTCACTCTCTCCAGCAGTAATCGGGCGGCTCGGGCCTTCCAGACCTTGGCCGAGGAAATTCTCTCTCGTCATTCCCGTGAGCGGGCAGCCGCGCCGGTTGTAGACAACGGGGAAGAAAACGAAGATTCCCAGAACGGTGGCGAAGAGATTCAGGCCTGGCAGGAAGTTCTTTCCGATATGCCTGAAGAAAGTCAGAACGGTTCCTACTCCTATGTTTCGCAACCTAGGATTAGCTGGGACGATTAATTAGCTGGGAGCCTAGCTAGCTGGAAAGCTAAGTTAGCTAGAAAGACAAGTTAGAACATTATGGCGTTGATCGGAAACGAAGAAACGCGATCTGTTCTGCCCCGACTTCAACGGGGCCAAAATCTGCGGTCACGGAGCCTACGGTTTCGTGACCGTTTATTTTTAGGGTGGTTTCGTAGGTTCCGGGGGGCAGTTCTAGGGCTGCAATCTGAATCCCTCCCGGCAAAGAGCGCCAAGATCGAAGGTCAGCCGTTTCCGTAGCCGCTCCAAGAATGTTGACCAGAAAACCCGCCCCCTTGCCGATCTTGTCATCGGCGGCTTCCTTGGCGAAGTACTTGGTAAGCGCTCTGGCAATCGACCTCACGAGAACTGACCCTGACGCCTCTTGGAAATGCTGATAGGCCTCTCCCACCACATCTTTGGCAAGTCTGGCGGTTTGTTCCTTTTCACCGCATTCCAACGCCACGGCAACCCGACTTGCATCCGGGTGAGGAGCAAGAAACTCCGGCATGGCAATGCGAAGAAAGTAGTCCAACTTGCTGTCGTCGACATCAACATAGACGCGGTGTGAGAGCGTGTGACTCCAGCGGTCGATATCGGTAACGATCAGATGGGACTCTTCCTTAAAGATGGGGACATTGAGGCTAACTTCGTAACGATGGCCCACCACTCCAAGCTCAACAAACGCCACCACGAGCCCGGTATTCTCTGAGGGGGAACCGTAAGTTTCGCGCCAGCGGCGGTGCTCATCTCGAAACCCCAGACGATCTGACATGGCCAAGAGGCGCGGCCCTAAAAATGGAATCTTCCCCACTCCAGCCTCTCGGGAAAGTTTGTAAGCCACGTAGGCATCATTCCATTCGCCGCCCCACTCAAACACTAATCCGCTAAAGAAGCGGAGAAACGCGTCCTCTCCGCAAGCCCCATCTTCATCGGGACACTGAGTCCTTTCAAACTCAAGGCGCTCGTTGATCTTGCGGGCCTCAACCAGGGCTCCTTCCACGTCGCCCTGCTCAATGTAGTTCCAAGCTCGAAAGTATGGAATGAGGACGCGCTCAAACCGCGGGGCTCGATAGTCCCGGGTGCGGTCGTTGGTGAGGAGGGATAGCGCCTCTTGGGTTAAGCTGCGCGTATAGAG
>JABDJR010000051.1 GCA_013003415.1 Candidatus Eiseniibacteriota bacterium
ACCATACCCATGCCGTCCTTGGTGACCACGACCACAGCCACGACCACGATCACGGGGGACACTAGGACTCATGCTCGAGGCATTGGAGTATCCCTTTTTTCAGCGGGCTCTCATGGCTGGAGTTTTGGCAAGCCTTGCCTGCGGTGTGGTGGGGACCTTTGTCGTTGTGAAGCGCATTGCCTCTATTTCCGGAGGTTTGTCTCACGCGGCCTTTGGGGGTGTGGGGCTGGGCTATTGGCTTGGCTTTGAACCTACCTTGGGAGCGGTCATTTTCGCGCTTTTGGGGGGTATCGGTATTGGAGCGGGTCGAAAGCGTTTAGGCAACGCCACGGAAACTGCGATCTCCATCATGTGGGCGGCGGGCATGGCCCTTGGCATTCTCTTTATTTCTTTCACACCGGGCTACGCCCCCGATCTCATGAGCTATCTTTTCGGCGGCATTTTGTTTGTTCCCATGAGCTACGTGTATTACGTGGCGGCTCTCAATGGTCTCATCTTGCTCGTGGTCTTGCTTTTCTTCAAAGAACTTCAAGCCGTTGCCTTTGACGAAGAATTTGCCCAGATCATGGGAGTGCCCGCCCAATTCTTTTATGTTTTGTTGCTGGCGCTTGTGGCTCTGGCCATTGTGATTCTGATCAAGATCGTGGGTATCATTCTCGTGATTGCGCTTCTAACCGTGCCTGCCGCAACCGCTCGCCAGTGGGCCCAAAGTCTGGGACAGATGATGCTGGGAGCTTCACTGTTCGGATCCCTGAGCGTGATCACGGGGCTGTTTCTTGCCTATTGGTTGTCCGATGTTCACCAGCTTGAGGCCCCGGCCGGTCCTCTCATTATTTTGCTCGCCTTGGTTGTGTATGGGGTTAGCAGTATTCTTAAAGCCATTCGCACCACCTCAAGGCGGCGGCAAGCCGGCGCTTAGAGCCCGGTCATTTTTTCAAGACGCGCTCAAAGGTCTTCGCCACGTTTCTCATGTTCGTTCCCCAATCCAGAGCCAAGGGGTCGATGAGAACGACCTCTCCAGAAATCTGCTCCGCAATGGTTTCCGCGGCCTGGGAAGGAAACTGGGGCTGCACCAACACAATGCGAATGCCCTTCTCCTTTGCCGTGTCAATAACCGAAGCCAGTCCTGCCGGGCCGGGCTGTTTGGCACCGCGTTCCACAGGGATTTGAGTCAGACCGTAGTCCGAGGCAAAGTAGCCCCACGCGGCGTGGTAAACAAGAAAGCTCGCACCCTTGTGTTTCGCTAGGGCGGTTCGAATGATCTGATCCGTCGTCTCAATCTCTTCGGTTAAAGCCTTCAGATTTTCATCGATCTCGGACTCGCGCTCGGGAGCCAGTTTCTTCAGCTCAAAGGCAACCCGGTTAGCCAAGGCCAACATATAGGTTGGGGAAACCCATAGGTGAGGGTCGCTGTCGAGCATGGGGACGTCGCCCGAACCATCGACCAACTTCAGATTCGGAGCTTCTTCCTGTAACCCGCTCAGCCAAGAGCGCTCAAAGGGGAAACGCGGGTGCCCCACAATCACGTAAAAGGCAGCGTCGGCCAGGGCTTTGCGTTGCGCAATGGTCGGCTCGTGGGAGGCAGGGCTCGCCCCGGGTGGAATCATGACGTGGGTCTGCACAAAGTCTTCGGCAAGCTTGTCGACGATCCATTTTTGGGGGAGGACGGACACCATCACCACCGGTCGAGGATCGTCGCTGTTTTCCGAGGCACATCCCATACCCAGACTCGAGAGTATAAGGAGAAAAGCCACCAGCACCCGCGGGCGGTTGAGCTTGGAGTACTCTGCCAAGTAGCGTTGTGATTCATTGCGTAAAGGTTGAAACATGGTCAGGAATTCTAGCCCACGGTCTGGAAACCAACAAACAGTGTTATTCTTCCCCTATGAAAAACACCCTGGGTTGGCTTGTATCCGGTCTCTTGATCGTCGCTTTATCGATTCCCGTCTCCGTCGAGGCGGCCGGTCAGGATATCTCCGATGAGGTTTTCTACCATTTTATGCCTATCGCTTGGCGCGATTCTGACGCCGATCCAAGCCGATTTGGCGACTTTGTCGGAATGAAGAACTCCCTGGACTATTTGGCCGACTCGCTTGGGGTCACTGCCATTTGGATGAATCCCATTCATCCTTCTCCCGCCTATCACGGCTATTTTCATGGGGCCGGGGATCAAGTGAACCCCTGGTTTGGAACCGAAGCTCAGTTTATCGACTTTGTCACCACCGCCAATAGCCGCGGCATCAAGGTATTTCTAGATTTCGTGGCCTACACGGTCAGCCAGAACACGGTGTGGTTCACCGATGCCTTCAACAACCCCTCGAGTATTTACGACTCCTGGCTCGCCTTCGAGAATACGGCCAACACCACTTTCTTCGGCAGCAACTTCACCACCTGGGACGGGAACAACGTTCCGTCGATCTTTTGGGATCATCGCGACCCCAACCCGACGGCTCTTGTCACTCAGTGGGCTCAAAAGTGGTTAGATCCGAACACCGATGGAAACTTCAGTGACGGGGTGGCCGGATATCGACTCGATCATGTTTGGCAGACCTATCCAAACGGCCCTGACGGCTGGGGGTACCACATCGACAGCTTTTGGGCACCCTGGAGAGACTCGCTTCGTGCGGTGAATCCGGATGTCTTTGTTTTCGCCGAACAAGCCAACTGGGGCATTCACGGAGAGGTTTTGTTCGAAGGTATGGACGCGACCTTTACCAAGCCCTTTGAGTCTTCGGCGCGAACCGCCCTAGCCATCGAAGATGCCGGTCCGGTGATTGCAGAAATGCAAAACACCTTGTCCGCCCTGAACACAGCCACTTTCTGTGGAACTTACCTATGCACGATCTCCAACCACGATGTGGACCGACTTGCTTCGGCTATTGGATCGAGCTTTGCAAAGGGCAAGGTAGCAGCTGCACTGCTTATGACTCAGCCATTCCCGCCGGTGATTTACTACGGTGACGAGATCGGAATGCGCGGCACAAAAGACTTCGCCTACGTTGGCGATGCGGTCGACATTCCATTTCGAGAGCCCTTTAAGTGGAACGCGGTGGCGGGATCGCCTATGTCTAACTACTACGTGCTTAACGGGCCCGCCCATGCCGGAAGTGTTTCGCAAAACAACGATGGGCGAAGTGTTGAGGAGCAACTGGGTGTTTCTGGGTCATTGCTTGAGAGCTACCGTGAATTGATTGCCGTGCGAAAAGCGAGTGAGGCCCTCAAGCGCGGTGGGTATACCCATGTCCCCAGCTCCGATCCGGAAGTGTGGTCTTTTGTGCGTCATGAGGCGACCCAAGATGTCCTGGTCGCTCTCAACTTAAGCGGGAGTTCGGTCGGGAATACGCTCGATCTGAGCGGATTCACCATTGGTGGTGGTTCAACCACTCCTACCAATCTGATCAACGGGACAACCGAAGCCGCCATCACGACTGGGAACCAAAGTGCCTACGGCTTGCCCCTAGGAGCCTACGAATTCAAAATTTTGGAAGTCGATGTCGAGCCGATCGTGCTTGTCAGCAAAGTTGATGGCTTAAACATACCTTCCGATTTCGCGAGCGCGGCCTTGACCACCCAAAACAACGTTACGGATCTTGGAGACAATCTTGGGGAGTTGAATCAGCTCTTCGCCTACACCACTCCGGATGATTTCTTGTTCCTGGGGCTTACCGGGAACATCGTTCCCAACGGTCTTGGGCTTTGTGTGCTCTTGGATACTCAGTCCGGGGGTCAAAATCCACTCGACCTTTCCGGCTTTTTCCCACCCCCCTACGGGCCGGAATGGCTGACCGGCCTTGAGCTCGATAGCGGCTTCACTCCAGACTACGCTCTATACATCAATACGTTCAACGGCTCTGTGTATGTGGATCAATGGACTTTGTCTCCGGGAGGGATCACGTCCACCTACCGTGGCCAGGGAACCGAGAATGATGGGGATGGTTTCCTCACCGGGGGAACGAACCCCAACAGTCTTGAAGTCGCAGTCGACAACACCAATACGGCGGGAGTAACCGGGAGCACCACATCGGGGGCCGCGACCGCCACCACGGGCATCGAGTTCGCGTTGCCCTTCGCCGATGTCAACATCAACGGCACCACGGGTTCGGTGAAGATCGCCGCGTTTCTTTTGGAAACAAATGGAAGTGTTAGCAATCAGTGGCTTCCCGGAGTTGGTGGGGGACAGCCAAACCTAGGCATAGCCCCTGACATGACAACGATTCCGGGCGATCAATGCATCAGTTTCACGGTACCGCGGGAACTGATCGACGTCGATCCCACCCCAACGCCAACGGCTTTGCAGCTTTCCGTGACCAACCCGGTTCGAACGCGAGCCTCAGTGCGGATGGAATTGCCCCAGGCGGGGAGAGTGCAAGTTTCCGTACTCGACGTCCAGGGCCGTCTGGTACGAGAGCTTACGAACCAGGTGTTCCCCGCCGGCCGATTCCAACTCGCTTGGGACGGCAAGTCAGCCCGTGGTGTTCGGGCGGCTTCGGGGATGTACTTCGTGAGACTTACCACCCAAACCGCAACCGCAACCAAGCGGGTTGTTCTTCTTCCTTAGTCTCTCTTCTGTCACCAGAGCTAAGGGCTTGTAAGTCATCAAACCTCGAGCGGCCTAATGCTATACTTTCTAAATGCTTAGACACCTGATTCTTGTTGCCGCACTCTCTGTCGGTCCGCTCTTGCCGCTTTCAGCGGTGGCTCAGCCTCTTGTTCAGGATGTTCCTCAGTCGGCACAAAATGTTTCCAGCCCCACGCTTCGGGGGATCAGTGGGATTACGCCGCTGGGTGGAAACCTGTATATGGTCGTGGATGATATTGACGGTGGGGTCGGCACTCCTCAGTTTCATGTCATGACCTTGAACGTCAATCTAACTTCGGGCTTCCTCGTCAGCTCGCTGCTCACTTCAAGCACAGGGTTCGCTTCCGGGAGCCAGTACGAAAGCATCGAGTTCAATAGCAACACGGGGTACCTCTATGTTTGCTCTGAGTTCGATCACACCATTCGGAAAGTCGATGGTGACGGGCTTCAGCTGGGATTTGTTCCCACTCCGAGTATCTATGGCTCGGCGCAAGGGAATCGAAGCTTGGAGTCTTTGGCCTATCAAGATGAAATCGATGTTTTGTGGACTGCGAACGAGGAGGAGCTTACGGTTGATTCCGGAACCAACCATGTCCGCCTCCAACGCTTTGTGGGTGAGGTCGCAACCGAACAGTATGCCTACCCGGTAGAGTTGCCC
>JABDJR010000072.1 GCA_013003415.1 Candidatus Eiseniibacteriota bacterium
GCCTTGTCTAGACTCGCGCTCTCTTCGCGAAGCTTGTCTGCCTCTTTGAGAAGCTTGTCACGCTGAATCTCAATCTGTTGGAGGCGCTCCGCTTGCTCGGCTTTGTCAAAAACAACTGTCTCTGGGCTGCCACTCTTGCTCACGGGTGACTTGAGATTGTACTGCTTGGGAACGAATCGAGTCTCTTCAACCCGCCTCTGGTTCATAAACGATGGGGAGACGATCTCGATTTCCTTATCGTGGAGGGTTTCGAGAATCTGCTTTCTTAAGTTTGATCGTGCCGTAATCAGAGATTTCACATCGCCTAGAAATCCTGCAACCTTATAGGTTACCGAGTAGTCTCCAAGCTCGGTTACGTGGACAAAGCCGTCGGACAATCCCGCATTTTGAACCGCGCCGCAAAGTAATTCTTCGATGTAGTGATGAGAAACGTCGTACCCAAGTGAGACATGAGCGAAAATGATCGTTCCCGAACTACGGACCGTCGTCATGGGATGTGAGACTAAATACATGTTGGGAAAGGTAACCAAGTCTCGATTCTCGACCTGGATTTCGGTATGGAACAGGCCGCGTTCTGTCACTCGACCAAGAACGTCATCGATTTGAATAAAGTCACCGCTGCGAAATGAGCCCATGTTGCGAAGCATGAAACCGGACATCATGTTACCGACAAAGGTGGTTAAGCTGAGGGCAATCATGGCCGTGACCACCAAACCGAATAGGCTTAGCAGGTTTCCTTTAGTTGCGTCGGACAAGGGTAGCGTGAGGACGAGCAACACAATTCCCACCGCGATGATCAGCATGGTAATGATTTGACGGGAGAAGCTTCTCAGCCTTCCAAGCCGCGTGTTGCGCTTGCTCTGAAGCCAGTTCAAAAGCTGAAGGGCGGCGACAAGCAACAGGATGACGAGCAAGGCAGGGATAAAATCCTGTATTCGTCCCCAAAACTGACCCAACTCCATGAGATACCTCCGGGTCGCATACTACTCAGATCAGAGATTACTGACGAGATGCCAGAAATGAGAATAGACGTTGCCAGTACGGAAAGCACGATGCAAATAGACTCATAAGCGCTTATTTTGCATAGGTCTACGGAATATTGTTTTCTTGGTTGACTCACATACCGACCAGTCGGTATGTTTCTTTATCAAAGGGAAACCACCCTAGACTATTAAGAGGATGAGGCCATGATGGTTAAGAGAAACGCAGCATCGACACGAGGGGACCTTCTCGAAGCTGCCTTTCATGAAATGCATGAACACGGCACGAGAGGCACAAGCCTCGATCGTATCCTGTCTCGAACGGGACTCACCAAAGGCGCGCTCTACCACCACTTCAAAAACAAAGACGAGTTGGTCCTTGCGGTTGTCGACGAGGTGATCGGAAACTACATCCAACAGACATGGGTCAAGCCTGTCATGGAAGCCGATGATCCGCTGGCCGCAATGATCGAATCCATCAATCGCACCTGGGAAGATGTTCCCGAGGAGGCCTCTCGCCTAGGCTGCCCTCTCAATCGATTGGGACAAGAGTCCGAACTCGACTCCAGCCTTCAAGAGCATATTGAGTCTGTCTACCGCAATTGGCGAGACTCCCTTGCAACCGCCTTTTCCAGAGGACAAAAACGAGGTTTCGTTAAGCACGATGTCGATGTCGTGGGGCTTGCGACCTTCCTTGTCATCAGTCACCAGGGCTTTTCCAGCCTCATGAAATGCAAAGAAAACCAAGCCGAGCTTAAATCGGCAAGTGACATTCTTATTCGCTTACTTGAATCGTATCGACTGCAAAACTAAACCAAAACGGGGGCAGCTGTAGCCGCCACGGGGAAACCAAAATAATGAAGGAATCAAAAACTTCATCGAAAGCTGAAGACTACGGTCGTTGGGTGGTTCGCTGGAGATGGCCGGTTCTCATTGGCTCACTTCTGATTGCCATGACCGCGGGATTCGGAGCCACAAAACTTGGCTTCGACAACAGCTACCGCGTCTTCTTTGGGCCGGACAATCCGCAGCTCTTGGCGTTTGAAGAGCTCGAGAACACCTATTCCAAAAATGACAACGTTCTCTTTGTCCTCGACCCGAATGACGGGGATGCGTTTTCTCAAGAGCATCTGACCATGGTGGCTGATCTAACCGATCGAGCCTGGAAACTCCCCTACGCCCGCCGGGTCGACTCCCCCACAAACTACCAACACTCTTATGCCGAAGAAGACGATCTGATCGTCGAAGACTTAGTCCCGGATCCAGCATCGGCCACCGAAGAGGAGCTCGCGGCCGCCTTGGCAACCGCCCTGGAGCAGCCCGAACTCAGAGACAGACTCATCACCCTGGCCGCCGATGTCAGTGGTATCAATGTCACTCTTGAACTGCCGGGAAAATCACCTTTTGAAGTGACCGAAGTTGCCACCGCGGCGCGCGAACTCGCAGCCGAGTTTGAAGCGAATCACGACGTTAAGATTCACCTTACCGGCGTGGCTATGCTGAACAATGCGTTCGCGGAGAACTCCCAAAAAGACATGATGACCCTCACCCCCATCATGTTCGGGCTCATGATTCTTGCGTCTGTGATCTTCCTACGGTCCATTCTTGGGGCAGTGGGCACTCTGTTTGTGATCGGCTTGTCCACAGCCACTGGGCTGGGGCTTGCCGGGTGGATGGGCGTCTCCTTCACGCCACCTTCCTCAGTGGCTCCAACTATGATCATGACTTTGGCGGTGGCCGACTCCATCCACGTCCTTGTGACCATTCTCACAGCCATGGCAGCCGGCATGACCAAGCGAGACGCGATTGTGGAGAGCCTTCGGGTTAACCTTCAGCCGGTGGTCATCACGAGCTTAACCACCGCGATCGGTTTCCTAAGTCTGAACTTCAGTGACTCCCCACCCTTCCGCGACCTCGGAAACATCTCGGCCATGGGGGTTACCGCAGCACTCTTCTACTCGGTGACGTTCTTTCCGGCGCTGATTGCCATCATGCCCATGCGACGACCCAAAGCAACGGAAGAGAAGAGTCGAATGGTGGAAGGGATTAGCTCCTTCGTCCTTCGCTCCCATCGTCCCCTCATGTGGGGCAGCATCATCGTGGTGGTTGCCATCTGTGCCTTCATCCCCAGAAACCAACTCGATGATCAGTTCATTCAGTATTTCGATGATCGCGTTGAGTTTCGAGTTGATTCGGACTTCGCCACCGACAATCTGACTGGTCTTTATCAAATCGATTTCAGCTTGGGAACCGAATCTACGGGTGGTATTAGCGATCCCGAATACCTACAGAAACTGGACGAGTTCGATCAGTGGGCCCGGCAGCAAGAGGGCGTCATTCAGGTTTCAAGCCTCGCTCATACCATGAAACGCTTGAACAAGAACCTGCATGCGGATGATGAGTCTTACTTCCGAATTCCCGAGAGTCGAGAACTAGCAGCGCAATATCTCCTGCTCTATGAGATGTCTCTCCCCTACGGTCTTGATTTGAACAATCAGATCAATATCAATAAGTCTCATTCAAAGCTGTCACTAACTTTGGCCGACATGAGTGCCTCACGCATGAGGGAACTGGCCGGAGACGCAGAAACCTGGCTTCATGACAACACGCCCGAGTCCATGTTCAGTCACGGCATCGGCCCCATCATCATGTTCGCCTATATTTCGAAACGCAATGTCGAGAGCATGCTCTTGGGAACCTTTGTAGCTTTGGTCGCGATCTCCCTTTGTTTGATCTTTGCTCTGCGGAGTCTACGATACGGATTGCTTAGCCTCATCCCCAATCTCATTCCCGCCCTCCTTACCTTCGGTTTGTGGGGCTTGACCGTCCGTGAAGTGAACCTTGGGCTGGCCAACGTGATGGCCATGAGTCTCGGGATCGTAGCGGATGACACGATCCACTTTTTATCGAAGTATTTACGGGGTCGTCGAGAGAGAGGATTGGAAGCTGAGGGGGCCGTCCAATACGCCTTCCGCAGTGTGGGCAAGGCCCTTATCGTCACCTCGGTAGTGTTAATTGTAGGATTTGCGGTCATGACTCAGTCGGCTTTCGCTCTGAACTCCAACATGGGTTGGTTCACGGTGATTACGATCGCGGTGGCTCTCATTGCCGACTTCCTCTTGCTACCCGGAATTCTCATGGCCTTGGATAAGAAAAAGGATGCCGCGCGGGTGACTCGCTCGGAAAGAACTCCCGAACCGTCCCCTGCTTCCTGATTAGGAGAAACAAATGAAATCATCAGCAAACTTCAAAACTTTGAAACCCCTCGCCATGACTCTGGCTCTGGGCCTATCCGTTGCCTTGGGAACGGTCGTCGGAACCGCTTGGGCCTTTGAGCTGCCGGCCGCCTCACCGGAAGAGCAAGGCTTGGCCATAGCCATGGAGGCCGACGCGCGTGACAATGGCTTTGTCAACTTCACGGCTCAAATGAAAATGATCCTCAGCGATCGCCATGGCGGCGAGAGCACGAGGGAACTTCGGGTGAAGACGCTTGAAGTCGACGGTGATGGCGACAAAAGCCTGGTCATTTTTGATAACCCCCGGGATGTAAGTGGCACCGCGTTCTTGACCTTTAGCCATAAGACAGGAGCCGACGATCAGTGGCTCTACCTTCCCGCTTTGAAACGTGTGAAACGGATTGCCTCCAACAATAAGTCCGGTCCGTTTATGGGATCTGAATTTGCCTACGAAGATATCTCTTCCCAAGAGGTGGAAAAGTACACCTACAAGTTCTTGCGTGAGGAAGAGCTCAACGGCATGAATTGCTATGTGATCGAGCGTTATCCCGTCGACAAGAAATCTGGCTATACGCGCCAGATCGGCTGGTACGACAAGGAAGAGTTCCGAATTCAAAAAGTCGATTTCTATGACCGAAAAGATTCCCTGCTCAAAACGCTGATTTACGAAGACTACGCCTTGTACGCGGACGACTTCTGGCGTCCCAGTGTGATGACCGTCACCAACCATCAGACGGGCAAGGGCACCGTGCTTGAGTGGAACGACTACAGCTTCAAAGTCGACGGTCTGAGCGAAAAAGACTTTGAGAAGAACAGCTTGAAGCGGGCTCGATGAAAAACTCACTTTGGAGTCTGCCGAGAGGCCTGGTCTTGGGGCTCGCTCTAGTCGGGGCTTTCAGTATCAGCGCTCAGGGAAACGAGGCCTGGGGAATTGACCTTCGAGGGCAAGCCTCTCTAGAGGGGCGTTGGTTTTCTCAAGACCCTTTGTCTCCGGATCAGCACAGCGAAAACCTGTCGTTTTCCATTGCCCCCGAGTTTTATCAGGACTGGATGGGAGGAGATTTCAGTCTCACCCTATCCCCCTTCCTTCGGCTCGACGCGGGTGATGACGAGCGTACTCATGCCGACCTTCGAGAAGCGTTCTTCCTGTATTACGGATACGCCTTCGAGATCCGAGCCGGCTTGCGACAAGTATTTTGGGGGGTTGCCGAGTCGCAGCATCTCGTCGACATCATTAACCAAACCGATCAAGTCGAAAACCCGGACGGCGAAGACAAGCTCGGCCAACCCATGGTTGAGCTGACCATTCCCAGCTCCTACGGAACCCTGGAGCTCTCTTTGCTTCCCGGTTTTCGCGAACGCACCTTTGCCGGCGTCGAAGGTCGTTTTGGGGGAGTTGAGGTAGAAGACGGCACCTACGAGTCGGACGCTGAGGAGTGGCGGCTGGATTGGGCCGCGCGCTGGTCTCACTTCTTGGGACCCATGGACTTTGGGGTGACCCACTTTCAGGGAACCAGCCGGGAGCCCTTGCTGAGTGGTTCCGGAGGGCCGGGCGATTTCAAACTGACGCCCTACTACCCCGTAATCGATCAGACGGGAGTTGATGTACAGGCGACGCTAGGAGGCTGGCTTTTAAAGTTCGAAGGCATTCGAAGAGCTGGTTTCGGTCAGCCTGGCGCAGAACAAACCTACACCGCCGTCGTAGGTGGTTTCGAGTACACGCTGATTGGCTTGGGCGGCACCGTCTATGACTTAGGACTCATTAGCGAAGTGCACTACGACGACCGCGGGGACAACGCCACCACGCCGTTTGAGGAAGATCTCTTCCTCGGAGCCCGCCTAGTCCTCAACGACGTTCAAAGCACCGAGTGTTTAGCCGGGGTGATCATCGACGCCGATTCTCG
>JABDJR010000118.1 GCA_013003415.1 Candidatus Eiseniibacteriota bacterium
TAGCTCGTTACCACGATCCAGTCACCTTGATCTCGAATCGATGAATCCGCGGAGGCTATGAACATCGCGCCTAGGAACAGTACGATCTGGAGGGCGAGCGTAAATTTCCTCTTCATCTTGGCCGAACGTCGTAGGTGACGGAGCGTAAGCCTGGCGTGGGCCGTGCTTCAAGCACGGAACATGACAGGCTGTTAAGCGCTTCCGTCCACCGCCTTGTTGGGCTTTTTGATTTTGTCGGAGTAGATTGATCTGCCGAACCCTCGAAACCCAGTAACCAGGACTCGCTCAGCGCCGTGTGCAAATGTCGGCGGTCACCCAAAGTGTACCACCAAAGAACACCCCAAAGTGTACCACCCCATGGGCTGAAAAAGCCGTGACTTGAGGGCCCTAATGTTGGGGCTGTGGTCATGGCCAATGTGTTGCCCATGACTAAAAGAGAAGCAATCCGAGCCCTGCACGAGCGGGGTTATTCGCAGCGAAAGATCGCCCGGGAACTCAGAATTCACCGTGACACGGTAGGAAGCTACCTCCCCAAACCGCCTGACTCCTCAAACTGTAACACCCCGACCGCCGGCTCCGAGGGTCTTGAGGAGGGCGGCGAGGGCGATCCGGAGGGTTCAAAGTGTACCACCCCGACCACCGGGTCTGAGGGGACTGAGTCCGGGCAGAAGAGCGCCTGCGAGCCTTACCGGGAATTGATCGAGAGCAAGCTCGCGACCGGCCTGCACGGAATGCGGATCTGGCAGGATCTGGTCAGCGAGCGCGGGTTCGATCACGGCTACGAATCGGTGAAGCGATTCGTGCGCAAGTTGAAGGCCCGGGATCCGCAGCTGGTGCACCGCATGGAGTGCGAGCCCGGCGAAGAAGCCCAGGTCGACTACGGGTCGGTGTGGAGCCGGATCGGCGGCAAGAAGCGCAAGATCCACGTGTTGCGCGTGACCCTTAGCCATTCGCGCAAGGGTTACACCGAGGCGATGCCCCGTCAGGACACCGAGAGCTTTGTGCGCGGTCTTGAGAACGCCTTCCGGCATTTCGGCGGAGTGCCCCAACTCCTGGTGCTCGACAACCTGAAGGCGGGAGTCCTGAAACCCGATTACTACGATCCAGAACTCAATCCAAAGTTCGCGTCGTTCTGCAAGCACTACGGGGTGATCGCTCTGCCAACCCGTCCGCGCACACCCGAACACAAGGGCAAAGTGGAGAGCAATATCCGATACGTCAAAGAGAGTGCGATGAAGGGCAAGGAGTTCGCAAACCTGGCCGAGCTCAACCAGCACTTGCGGGAGTGGGAACGGAGCGTTGCCGACCTGCGTATTCACGGGACTACTCGCAAGCAGGTTGGCGCCCACTTCGAAGATGTGGAAAAGCCATTGCTCAAACCGTTGCCGACCGATCTCTTTGCGAGCTTCGTGGAAGGCAAGCGCCGTGTGCATCGCGACAGCCACGTGGAGTTCGACCGGGCCTACTACGACGTGCCGACCGAGTACATCGGCCGAGAGGTGTGGGTGCGATACGACGGGAACCTGGTGCGCCTCTTCAACCTGCAGATGGAACCGATCGCGATCCATGCCAAACGCGAAGCAGGCCAGTTCACCAGAGTGCTGGGCTGCGGGGGCAGTTCCACCACTGTGGAGCAGAGCCTGAAAGAATGGACCAGGCAGGCGGCAAAAATCGGAACCGAAACCGGTCTGTGGGCAAAGGGACTGGTGGATACGCGAGAAGCCGCGGGACTACGAGTGCTCATGGGGCTGATCAATCAACTGCTTCCCCGCTACGGAAAAACAGGGGTGGAACGGGCCTGCGGGCAAGCTCGGCTCCACGGGCAGTATCGCCTGCGCGACCTCAAGCACTGGCTCGAACAGCCCAGCGAACAACAGGCCTTCAGCTTTTTGTCGGAGCACGAAATCATCCGCGACTTGGCTGACTACGGTAAGATCGCGGGCTTCGAACGGGGCAATTAAAGATTAAAGAGGCACCGGACTCTCTAACAACTCCATCTAACACAACTCTCTCACGACAGATCATCACGATGAAAACCACATTGAAACAACAAGCCAGACAGCTACGCCTATCCGGGCTGCTGCAAACTCTCGAAGTGCGACTCGAAGAAGCCCGCAGTCACGATCTCGCTCACGACGAGTTCCTCGAATTGATCCTCGCTGACGAACTCAACGTGCGCGGCCAGCGACAGATTGCGCGGCGCACCAAGGCTGCCAGCTTCCGCGATCTCAAGAGCCTCGAAGACTTCGACTTCTCCTTCAACCCGAAGATCGACCGCAAACTGGTCTACGATCTCGCCGCCGGCCACTTCATCGAGCAGCAACGCGACGTGTTGATGGTCGGGCCACCTGGAGTCGGCAAGAGCCATCTCGCACAAGGGATCGGATACGCTTTGATCAAGGCCGGCAAGACCGTGCTTTACCGCTCCATCTTCGACGTGGTGGCCGATCTCGGAGTCGAGGCCGACCATCCCTTGCGCCATCAGAAAATCATGAGGAGCTACTTGCGCTGCGACCTCCTCATCATCGACGACATGGGAATCAAACAACTCCCGCCCAAGAGCGGCGAACACCTCTTCGAGATCATCATGCGCCGTTATGAGCTACGCTCCACACTCATGACCTCCAATCGCCCGATCGAGGAATGGGGCAAGTTGCTCGGGGATGTGCCCGCCGCCACCGCTATCCTCGACCGCTTCCTGCACCATGCCGAGATCCTCCAGATAACCGGCAAGAGCTACCGGCTCAAGGATCGGGCTTCCAAGTCCAAGTGAGCAACCAAACCGATGCATCGCAGAACCGAGAGCATCAACCGGTTGTCCTCGCGGATCCTCCGGGATCACTTGACATGGGTCCCGCTCCCCCGAGCCCCGGGCCCTGATGGCCAGGACGGAGCCTGAAGCGCGGCAACGCTAGCCGGGGGAGCCCCATGTCAAGTGCTGTCCTCGGCTCCCCTGCGGGAACCTCGCCCCAACCCAGCGCGAGAACTGGGCTTGCTCCGATCCAGCCAATGTTCATAACCTCAAAACGCCCGCGGGGTGGTACACTTTGACCCGTTCCTAAGTGGTACACTTTGAGGTGACCGCCGACACTCATCCAGCTGAGGTCGACTTTTTTCCTTCAGGCACTCAACACTTGGATACCTATTTTTCGACAGTCAATGGTGATACCTTTCCCCGCTCAATTTCTTTGTTTCAAGTAGTCTTGGGCGTTTGGCTCATGAACTTCCAGTTTCCGGACCGTGAGCGTCGCTGGTTCCCGATCTCACCCGAAATGGAGACGATTTTTCCGGGTGTACGCGACGTTGAACGGAGATTCACGTATCCGGCCCAACTGTAAGCTCGCCGATTTTTCCTATATGAGCAACGACTCCTCCGCCATCGTCCAAAAAGTCTGGAACTATCC
>JABDJR010000123.1 GCA_013003415.1 Candidatus Eiseniibacteriota bacterium
CTACCAAGGAAGACAAGGTTGGTTTGCGCGGTTCAGAAACACACCCCTTGTTTTTCGAAGACATGAAAGTGCCGGCCGAGAATCTTCTGGGTGAAGAAGGTACGGGTTTCCGTACGTTCATGAAGACACTCGACGGCGGACGTATTTCTATTGGGGCCATGGCTCTTGGTTTGGCCCAGGCCGCCTACGACGCCGCTCTCGACTATGCCAAGCAGCGTGAGCAATTCGGAAAGTCGATTTCAAAGTTCCAGGCCATTCAGTTCAAGCTCGCCAACATGGCCATGGAAATCGAAGCCGCGCGTCATCTGATTTATGGAGCCGCGCGTCTCAAAGACGGTGGCCAAAAGATCACGGTGCAATCGTCCATGGCCAAGCTTTACGCAAGTGAAGTGTCCATGCGCTGCACCAACGAGGCGATTCAGATCTTTGGCGGCAACGGATACAGCCGCGAGTACCCGGTCGAGCGTTTTTGGCGCGACGCCAAGCTCACCGAAATCGGTGAAGGAACCAGCGAGATTCAGCGCATGGTGATCGCGCGCGAAATTTTGCGCGACGCTTAGGAAACACGAGGGTCGTTTAAGTCGGCCCGGTCGAAGTGAATCGGCCACAAAAATTGCCAGGAAAGCAATCATTGAACCCGCCCCGCCACAGGGGCCTTTGAAGGAGCAGTCATTATGAAACAAGCCGTCATTGTCAGCGCGGTACGTACCCCGGTCGGAAAGTTTATGGGCGGCCTCTCGTCTATCCCTGCCGGAAAGCTCGGTGCCCACGTAGTGGCCGAAGCCATCAAGCGTGCGGGGATCGATGCCAAAGAAATTGAAGAGTGCATTATGGGAAACGTGCTTCAGGCAGGCGTGGGTCAGAACCCTGCGCGTCAGGCCGCTCACTGGGGCGGGGTTCCCGATGAAGTCGGTTCCTTTACCGTGAACAAAGTTTGCGGCTCGGGTTTGAAGGCGGTCATGTTGGCAGCCCAGGCCATCAAAGCCGGCGATCACGACGTGATTGTGGCGGGTGGCATGGAGAGCATGTCGAATGCGCCTTATTTATTGCCGAAAGCGCGGACCGGATACCGCTTGGGTCACGGGAAGCTCGTTGATGCCATGGTGCACGACGGTTTGTGGGAGGTTTACAACGACTACCACATGGGCAATGCAGCCGAGTTCATTGCCGACAAGTTCAAGGTGACCCGCGAAGACCAAGACGAGTTTGCCGCGAACAGTCAGCAGAAAGCCGTGGCCGCCATTGAGGCCGGCAAGTTCAAAGACGAAATCCTTCCCGTAGAAGTGCCGCAACGCAAAGGCGATCCGTTAGTGGTCGCGAACGACGAAGGTCCACGGCCCGGAACCACGGCGGAGAAGCTCGCTGCCTTGAAACCCGCGTTCCAGAAGGGCGGCACGGTCACCGCGGGGAACGCTCCCAGCGTGAACGATGGTGCCAGCGCCTTGTTGGTCATGAGCGAAGATAAAGCGAAGGAGCTGGGCGCTCCCATCATGGCCAAGATCAACGGCTATGCCACCGGCGGTACCGAGCCGGAGATGCTTTTCTACGCGCCCGTGGTTGCGGTGCGGAAGCTCATGAAGCAAATGAATGTCGACATCAACCACTGGGACCTCATCGAAGCCAACGAAGCGTTCAGCGCTCAGGCGTTGGTCGACGGTCGTGAACTGGAGTGGGATTGGGATCGCGTGAACGTGAACGGCGGTGCGGTGGCCTTGGGTCACCCCATTGGCGCTAGCGGGGCCAGGGTTCTCACCACGCTTCTTTACGCTCTAAAAGACCGCGGCAAGAAGCACGGTATGGCGACCCTTTGCTTGGGTGGCGGTAACGCCGTGGCTCTGTCCGTGGAAATGGTCTAAGGGAGCACGAAGCCATGAATGCCAACGATGTCAAACAAGTTGCGGTGATCGGGGGTGGCACCATGGGAAATGGTATCGCCCACGTGTTCGCCCAATACAAGTTCGATGTGCAGTTGATCGATGTTGACGCGGCCGTGCTCGACAAGTCACTGGCCATGATCGAAAAAAACATGGGGCGACAAGTCAAAAAGGAATTACTGAGCGAAGATGAGATGCGGGCCGCCTTGGGGCGAATTGCTCTGGCTACCGATTTAAAAGCCGCGGCCGATTCCGATCTTGTGATTGAAGCGGTGACGGAAAACCCAAAGGTGAAGTTCGAGATCTTCAAAACTCTCGATGAAGTGTGTAAGCCGGAGGCGATTCTCGGTAGCAATACCAGTTCCATTTCCCTCACCGAAATCGGTGCGCAAACGAAACGGGCCGAGCAAGTGGTGGGGATTCATTTCATGAACCCGGTTCCCATGATGAAGCTTGTGGAGGTGATTCGCGGACTGGCCACCAGCGACGCTTCCAGAGACTTGGCCATGGATATTTCCAAGGCGGTAGGGAAGACCCCGGTGGAAGTGAACGACTACCCGGGTTTCGTTTCCAACCGCATCCTGATGCCCATGATCAACGAAGCTGTCTATTGCCTCATGGAAGGCGTGGCCGAAGCGGAGGCCATCGACCAAGTCATGAAGCTTGGCATGAATCACCCCATGGGGCCCTTGGCCTTGGCCGACTTGATTGGCTTGGATACATGCCTCGCCATTATGGAAGTGCTTCACGACGGTTTGGGCGACAGCAAGTACCGCCCCTGTCCCTTGCTTAGGAAGACGGTACAAGCGGGGTTCTTGGGTCGGAAAACCGGCCGCGGATTTTATACCTACGAGAAAAGATAGTGAGGCAACGCGCTCCCCACAGCTAGATGGCTGGTGAGCCACGAGTAACGACGCACGACCGGTTCTGGCTGAGTTGAATCCAGAGCCTAAAAGGATCCTCATGGATTTTGCTCTGTCCGAAGACGAAAAACTCATTCTGCAAACCGCTCGGGAACTTTCGCGGGCGGAGTTTCTTCCTAAAGCAGAAGAGATCGACGAAACCTCCAAGTTTCCTCATGAAAACGTAGCCAAGCTTTCCGAGTTGGGTTTTATGGGCATGATGGTGGACGAGAAGTGGGGCGGAGCGGGCCTAAGCTCCCTCGCCTACGCCATTGCCATTGAAGAGGTTTCCTACGCCTGCGCCTCGACCGGGGTGATCATGTCGGTGAATAACTCGCTGGTGTGCGACCCCATTGAGCGCTACGGCACCGATCAACAGAAAGAAAAGTGGCTGAAGCCACTGGCCAGCGGTGAGCTGTTAGGCGCCTACTGCCTCACCGAACCCAACGCCGGCTCCGATGCCTCCCAGCAAAAGACGATCGCGGTTCCCGACGGCAATGAGATCGTGCTGAACGGGTCCAAGAACTTCATCACCAACGGCCAGGTCGCCGACGTGTTGGTGGTGTACTGCATGACCGACCCCAGTGCGGGGAACCGAGGCATCAGCTGTTTCATTGTCGATGCCAAAGAAAAAGGCGTGGAGCTGGGAAAGAAAGAAAACACCATGGGGATCCGTGGCTCCTCGACTTGCACCATTGCTTTTAACGATGTGCGCGTGCCCAAAGAGAACCAACTTGGCCCCACGGGAAAAGGGTTCAACGTTGCGCTTTCTACCTTAGACGGGGGCCGCATTGGTATTGCCGCTCAGGCCTTGGGGATTGCAGCGCATGCGCTGGACCAAGCTACCAAATATTCCCAGGAGCGCATTGCCTTCGGGAAGCCCATTGCGGAATTGCAGGCCAT
The DNA here is from genome assembly GCA_013003415.1 of Candidatus Eiseniibacteriota bacterium. GTDB lineage: Bacteria > Eisenbacteria > RBG-16-71-46 > JABDJR01 > JABDJR01 > JABDJR01. The sequence goes on from JABDJR010000123.1 coordinate 3,680, forward strand.
CCAGTGGATGATCGCCGACAGCGTGACCGAGCTTGAAGCGGCACGTTTGCTTGTTCACCAGGCCGCGGTGAAGAAAGATTCGGGAGAACGCTACTCTCCAGAAGCGGCTATGGCCAAGCTTGCCGCCTCTCGCGCTGCGGTGACCGTTTCCGACCGCGCGGTTCAGATTCATGGTGGCTATGGCTACATCAAAGAGTATTCGGTAGAGCGATGCTATCGCGACGCCAAGATCACCGAGATCTACGAAGGTACCAGCGAAATTCAGCGCCTGGTCATTGCGCGTAACCTTTTGAAGTAACGGAAAACGAATGCATTTCGAACCCAATGAAGAACAAAAGATGCTCCGCGACACGATCCGACAGTTCGCCGAGTCGGAAGTGGCGCCCTTGGTGGAAGAGCACGAGCGGGCGGGCAAGTTTCCCCGTGAACTCATCGACCGCATGTGGAAAGAGCTGGGACTGGGGGGCATGTTGGCCTCAGAGCCCTACGGCATCGATCTTGACCCCATTAGCTATACCTTGGTGATTGAAGAGTTGGCGCGTGTGTGGCCGTCGCTTGCGATTATCGTGTCCGTACACAACTCGGTGAGCGTGCAGCTCATCAATCAGCACGGTTCCGAGGAGCAAAAAGCCAAGTACCTTCCCGAACTCACCGAAGAGTGGGTGGGGGCCTTTAGTTTGTCGGAGCCTGGCGCTGGTTCCGATGCGGGGGCGCTACGCACCACCGCCAAGCGCGACGGTGATTTCTACATCTTAAACGGTGAGAAGAACTGGGTCACCAATGGCCTCGCCGCCAATGTCTATGTGGTGTTTGCCAAGACCGATCCCGATGCCGGAAACCGCGGCATTACCGCCTTCATTGTCGATCGCGACACGCCGGGCATGAAAGTCGAGAAGCCCGAACGGAAGCTTGGTATCAAGT
>JABDJR010000124.1 GCA_013003415.1 Candidatus Eiseniibacteriota bacterium
GAACCTCGCCGATCTTATTCATGTTGATCTCGCGGGCTCGGGTCTCAGGTTCTGCCACCGCAGCATCGGTATCGACCCCCCAGGCTCCCGAGTTGCTCATGGTGTAGCCACCACCACGAAGACCAAATTTTCCTGCCACTGCCGGCAAGGCGAGCACCGCGGCCACCGCGGAACCGCCGTTACGGTTTCTTTCGAGACCCCAGCCACATCGCAGCACCGCGGGCGAGGCGTCGGCATAAAGACGAACAAATTCTTCGATCTGCTTGGGGTCGCAACCGGAGATTTCCCCGGCGCGCTCGAAGGTCCAAGGTTCGGCCCGCTTTTGAAGTTCTTCGCTGTGCAAGGCATGTCGCTTCAAAAATTCAAGATCCGCTTTACCGGAACTGTAAAGCCAGCGAATCATAGAAAGGGCAAGCACGACATCGGTCCCCGGAATCACGGGAAGATGAAGATCGGCAAGTTTGGCGAGCGGGGTTTCGCGAGGATCGACCACCAAAAGCTTGGCGCCCTTATCGCGCGCATTCTTGATGTAGGGAAGCAAGTGAATCCCGGTGGCGTTGGGGTTGGCCCCCCAGACCACAATAAGGTTTGCCGCTTCGTAGTCGGGATAGGCAACCCCCGGCATCTTTCCGTACATGCCTCCAGTCACCGCACCGGTTGGAGCGGCGCAAACGGTTCGCGCCAAACGAGACGCACCCAATCTGCGAAAAAGCCGAGCATCGGTGGTGTCTTGGGAAAGGAAGCCGTTGGAGCCACCATAGGAAAGAGGGAGAATCGATTGGGCACCATGAGTCTTTATGGAGGTCTGGAAAGATTCGGTGATCCGGTCCAACGCTTCATCCCAGCTGATAGGGGCATATTCCCCACTGCCCTTGGGACCCTGACGCAGATGAGGACGATCGACTCGGTCTTTTCCGTAGAGCATCTCAGGAAAACGCCGAACCTTGGCACAGATAAAGCCCTGAGTGACCTTGTTTCGGTGACTACCGCCAATGCGGGTCACTCGCCCCTTTTCCAATTCCACTTCAAGACTGCAACCGTCAGGGCAATCTAAAGGGCAAAGTGATTCCTTTATCACGGGCTTTCTCCTTTTGACTTTGAACCGTCAACTGCTAAACTCATTGTCTTCCACGCAAAGCTAGTGCCACGGTTGTGGCTATTTCATGACACTGACCCGTAGAAACCTATCCCCTCTTTTTTCGAGCTTTCTGCTGGCCCTTATAGGGGTCAGTCTTGTCGTGACCGCTCCCCAAGCCGGCACTCCTTCGAATCCCGATGTCATCGTGAACGGAACTTCGCCTGCCGGTCCCGCCGTCAACGGCCCCGTTTATATCATGTTGGGCCCCCAACAATCTTGCACCCGAGTTTACGATAACTCCTCCAACTTTACTGGTCAGTTTTACTCCGCGCAGAGCGGTTCGGAATCCATCGACGACTTGCACGGGCTCGAAAGCGGTGCTCTGTGCGAGTTCAATTTTGGGTACAACGAACCGGGACCGGGACCGGTCGATGCGACAATTACGTTTTATGCCAATGATGGAAGTGACCTTCCACCCATTAGCACGATCGCCGGTCCCTATAACGTTACCGGGCTCCCTTCGGGTGCCAACGATGTCACCGTCACCGTTCCCGCCGGCCCCGTCATTTCGAAAGACGTTTGGATGGGCGTGCAGTTCTCCACCTCGTCGGCAGGTCTGTTGATCAACGACCCGCCCGTGGTTGGGGCCAGCGACGACTACTTCTATGAAGATGGAAACTACTTTTCCTTTGGTGGCAACCCTCAGGCCAACTTCTGGCTCTACTTTGAAGTCGAACTCGCGGTGCCGGTTGAAAAAAGCACCTGGGGCGGCATCAAACAGCTCCACGACTAGGACGCTCTACTAGCCCGGATTTAAGCCCGATCCGGTCTCGGTTGATTCACGATCAATCGCTTGACTCCCCCATTTTCCTCGATTAGCCTGCATCTAGATCTGACGCTTTGTCAGATTCCATCTGACATTTTGTCAGGTGCTTTTCGCGCCTTCGGTGCCCGGGAAGCCGGTGAAAATCCGGCACGGACCCGCCACTGTAAGCGGTGACAACGGCAACACGAGTTCTTAAGAACTCACCCACTGAAATTCTGCTTCGATGTTTACGCCTTGTAGCCATCGGCAAGTTTTGGGAAGGGGTTGCCCGCGGATGAACCGTAAGTCAGGAGACCGACCGAGGGCGTTGTCTTGGTTTGACCTTCGTGGATGAGAGGTCTCAGACAGATGCCCCATAAATCCATCAACGTTTTATAGCATCTATTCTCTCCAGTGGAGGCCACCCAGTTTGGGAGGCTTTTCGTGTTTCGTTTTTTCGCTGCATTCGTGCTTTGCATTTGGGGCAGTACGTCTGCTTTCGCCCTGCCGGAAACGGCGGTGGTTTTGAACGGCATCGACAACACCGCTTCAACCGCCCGTCTCGACCTAAACACCAGTCAGTTAGGTGTCTTGAACTTCCCCAGTTTCCCCGCCCTTGGAACCTTGGAGGGGAACTATGTCTATATCAGTTTGTCCGGAGCCAATGAGGTGCGCGTTTACGACGCGATGAACCTTGCACCGGTGGCCACGCTTCCCACCGGTGCGGGCACCAATCCCTACGCAGTGGTGGGTGATGGCTCCAGGAACGTGTTTGTGACCCTCTCCGAAACCAATGAGTTGGTGCGTTTCGATGCATCCGGCGCAGAGACCGGACGCGTTTCCGTAGGCCAGTGGCCTCAGGG
>JABDJR010000181.1 GCA_013003415.1 Candidatus Eiseniibacteriota bacterium
AACCAGAACGTGTTCACAATGAGCCAGCGTGAGAAGCGTCGCCTGAAGATCGATGAGCTGCCCGGAACTTTGGGAGAAGCGCTCGACTTCCTGGCCAAGGACAAGGTCATCACCGGAGCCTTGGGCGACCATTTGTCCGAGGCCTACATCACCGGGAAACGTAAGGTCTGGATCGACTTTTTGGCCACGGTGCATCCGTGGGAGCTTGATCAATACCTCGCCACCTACTAGAGCGGTGGCAGACCGGCACAGGCCCGTGCGGGGCTGAAAACGGTCAAAGACATGTAAATCTAGGTGCGGTAGGGGGTTAACTCAAAAACCCCGCCGGAATCCTAAGGCCTAGATTCGGTATAATAGAGAGGCGGGCATCCAAGCTCGTCTCTCTTCTTTTTTCTCCCATCCGCAGGTTGGAGTCGGCTACATGATACTTCGAAGGTTGTTGCTAGCTGCGTTGGTCACTAGCGCTCTTGCTTTCGGAAACGTTTCCTCTGTCAACGCTCAGTTGGAACAGCCGGACGATCTTGTCACCATCTTCTACACCGGCGATGTTCAGGGTGCCATCGCTTCCTGCGGTTGCCCGAAACTTGACCTTGGTGGCATGACGCGGCGCGCCGCGTTTCTAGACACACTGCGTGTCTCGGGTTGGGACTTCCTCACCGTCGATGCAGGCGGCATCGTTCCCTTCGCCCCCATGGATGCTCGCAAGTGGCTCAAGGCCGAGCATCTTGCCAAAGCCATGGCCCGCGTCGATCTCGATGCAGTTGCGCTTGGCTATTGGGACCTCGCTCACGGACAAGAGTACGCAGAGAAACTTACCGGCTGGTTGGATCAACCTATCCTTGCTACCAACTACACGCTTCCCAGCGACAAGATTCAGCTCGAGAAGACACGTCAGTTTGAAGTGAAAGGTAAGACGGTCGGCATGGTGGCCTTCTTAGACCCGATCTTGTTGACCGAAGAACACGAGTGGATCGGGATAGAGCCTTGGAATAAGCAGGAAGACTTGATCAAAGCTCTGTCCGAAGAAGTCGACGTCCTGGTTGCTTTAGCCAACGTAGCCGATTCCTCACGCATGGTTCACCTGGCTGAGATCTACCCCGAACTCGACCTCATTATCGGAAGTCATCGGGGCGATCTTCCCTCTAACGTGTTCACCGCCGGCAACACGCGCATGGTGGGTGGCGGTCATGAGGGCAAGTATCTGGGCCGGGCCGATTTTAGTTTCGACGAAGAAGGAGCGGTTGCCGATATGCGAAACCGCTATCTGGAAGTGTTGAAACGGTGGGGACGGCGCCCCTGGATTGACGAAGTGGTCACCGATTTCAACCGTAGCGTCCGCGACTTGCTCACCAGCCCCGAAGGCGATTAGAGCTTCAATTCCACCTCATGAATCCAACTGCGGCGCTCCTGCTCCTCCTCGAAGGGAGTTCTGAACTGCACCCCTTCCGGAGTCACAATGAGGCTGCGTCCTTGCAAAGGTCGCTTCCCAAGAATGGCTCCTACGGTGCAAACCTTGACGATGGGAGCCTTCGCGCGTTGCGAGCGATCGACAAAAATCTCCCGATCTCTTTGTAGCTTCGATTCAACTGTATCTTCGGGCAAGTAGGGTGAGGCCACCGGGGCCGCAATAAGATCGACTTCGGCTTCGGCCAAGGTGTGGAAGATGTCCGGGTCGAACACATCCGCACAAATAATGGGAGCGACCCGAATCTCGTCGATCTCGATCACCAGAATCTCGTCTCCGGCAACTGCTCCGCCCTTTGCCTCGCCGGGCATGAGTCGTTGCTTCCGGTAGAAGCCCAACTGGCGTCCCCTCTGAAAAACAAAGCTCGTGTTGTGCCACGCGGCGTCGCCCCCCTCGGCGGTAGGTTCAACCATCGTCCCCCCAACCACGGTGCAGTCTAGGGTTTGGGAGAGTTCAGCCAGCTTTTCCCGGCTCGATTCGAAGTGACTTAGAGCGTCGCGATGAGTTTCGTCTTCCGTCTCCAACCAGAAATACTCGGGGAGAATGAGAAGGTCGATGTTCGCGACTTGAAATGCAGCCACTTCGGCAGGCAAGATGACTCCATGAGGCTCAGCCTGAAGCATGCCTATGCTCAGCTTTCGCGAGTCTGATGTCACGATAGTAGGCTCCAAGGAAACATGGCACGCGCTTTGAACGCGGCTAACGAGGACAGTGATGAAACGATGGACATGTATTGTAATGGTTTTGGTGTTGGTTGGATTCGTTCCTTTGACCTTCCCCACAGCCGCCGCCGCAGACACCTACATGAAAGTGGAAATCAAAAGCTCCGGACTTGCCGGGATTGGAGCCATGAAGGGCGAGACCGAAACTTGGCTTTCGGGCAAACGCCAAATGGAGAAGTCGAAGATGGACTTCTCGGGATCGATCCTGCGCCAGTTCACCAAAGCTCAAAAGACCATGACCTTGAGCGATCTGGAAGAGGGCTACATCTATCACATCGACGAGGGCGACAAGTCCTTCGAAAAGATTGCGATTGGGGATATGAAAGCCCGCGTACAGGCCACCACCGCAGAACTTAAGGCTGCCTATCGGGAACAAACCGAAGCTGCGGAGCAACCCCTTCCCATTATTACCGACGGCTACAAACCGCGAGTCGATGTGAGCGTCGATGTCGGTGACGATGTGCGAAAGATTGTGGGACTGCCCGCAAAACTCACCACTTTGAATATTTTGTCCACTGGAGTAGACAAGCAGTCCGGCGAAGAGGTGACCTACAAAATGAGCTACTCGGTCTGGTTGACTCCGGAGTTCCCCGGTCAACAAGAGCTGAACAACTTTGGCATGGCTTACAGCGAGGCGCTTGGATTCAACCTCGAAGAGAACTTTGCCGGTATTACGGCCGGTCTTTCTTCGGCCGGGCTTTCGGCCAACGAGTTTCGCGGTCACGCCCAGGCACTGCAGGGCTTTCCCCTCGAAACGAGCTTTAGTATTGGTGTCCGCTTAAGCGCGGAACAGCGAGCAGAGCTCCAGAAGGCGATGGCAGAGATGGAGCCTAAAGAAGAAAAGAAGAAAGGCGGCTTGGGAGGTCTGGGCAAAGGCAGCATTGGAGGATTGGGGGACAAGCTTAAGAAGAAGGCCTCGGACAAGGTTACGGGAAAGATCTCCGATGAAATGTCTAAGGCGATGTTTGGGGAGGGGATTTCTGTGGATGCCGAGGGCGACCCTGTCATTCTGAGCTTTGAGACGAAAGTTAAGAAGATCAGCGACAAATCGATCAAGCCCGAGGTGTTCAACCTCTCGGACAAGTTCAAGCTTCGTTCGCCCCGATAAGTACCAGATAAGCATCAGTAAAATTAGCCGGCGCAGACAGAGCGCCAGAGCGGCAAAAGAAAAAGGGAGAGCAGTGATCTGCTCTCCCTTTCTCATTCCCAAACGGGAAACTAGTCTAGTTCGGCCTCATCCCCCGGAAGATAGGGGCCAGGTTTGTTCGGCGTCGGAATACCCGGCGGTAAGAGACCGCTTGGCACACGTTCCGGCACTTTGGTGAGGTCGAGACCTGAGGGTCCCGCCTGAACCGGTGCGGTGGTCGTTTTCATAAACGCAATCACCGCGTCCATTTCTGCATCGGTCAAACCCAAGGGTCTAATCGACGGGTCGCGTTCGATTCCAAGCGCCTCAAGCGTTTCGTTGGAAATATCGTCGGGCCCAAGACCGCCACGATTGTAGAAGTCCATCAGGTCGCGGAGACTTCCAGCGCTGCCGCTATGGAAATAAGGACCCGTGAGTTCGGCATTTCGAACGGTCTGCGTCCGGAAGCCGAACTTCTGATCCGCAAGTTCAATTTCGTCGGCGTGGAAGCGACCAAAGTCACCGCCTTCCCCATTCTTTCCTTCAAAGTCGGGGATCTCATAGGCGTCGCCAACTCCCTGCACGCGGAAGGTGAAATCGGAAAGCATGGGGCCACTGTGGCAATCGCCGCAGAGCGCTTTACCAAAGAAGAGGTCAAATCCCTCTTTCTCTTTGGCGGTGAACACGTCGCGGTTACCGTCAATGAACTGATCGTACCGGGAGCCCGGCGTGATGATCTCACGCTCGTAGGCGCCAATAGCCTTACCAATGATTTCAATCGTGATGTCATCGGCAGAGGTAACGTCGGCGGGGAAAGCTTGTTTGAAACGAGCCACGTATTCGGGAATGTTTTTGATGCGCTCCGTAACACTGTCTCGCGCGGCTTCCTGAGTAAAGTCGGGGCCGTAGGCGTCGCCCGCCATCTCGTCTCGCGACGTGATGGGGAAGGTCGCTTGCTCATCGAGACCTTTTTCAACACGGCCGTCCATGAATTGGAAGCTGTCCCAAACCGGCACATGGCTATCCTTACCATTAAATGCCGCGTTCAAAATGCTGGGGGAGTTCCTGGGTTCCGCTCCAACCGGATCTCCGGTAACCAAAGACGGTCCGGGAACCACACGTTGGGGTCCGAGATCCATGTCGTTGAATTGAGCCCCACTCACACCGGCACCCAGGTTGCGGCCGTCCGCAAATCCCAAAGTTGGGTGATGGCAGGTGGCGCACGCCACGTCGTTGGCGCGATAGCGGTAAGGATCTTTACCTGCGGCCGACTTAATCCAAGGGGCGGACTCACCACCCAGGATGGGGTCGAAGAAAAGAAGCTGGCCCAACGCGATACGCTGGGCATTGAACCCATTGTCCGGCGGGTAAGGTATAGAACCTAGAGACTCAAGCCCAAATGTCTCGATAATCGAGGCAAAAGGATCTCCAGGTTGAACCACGTCATCACTGTCATCGCTACAACTGACGACAGCAAGAGCAGTTACAATAATGAGGAACAGAGCTGTACTTTTACGAAGAAACACGTGATAAGTCTCCTAAAAATATTGACGCGAACCCGGGAAAATTATGTCACAAAGGCCTAGTCACTTCGTAGAAGTTTTCCACAAAAAAAGGACCCTGCTGGCACCACCCTGGGGCTTATCCCCTACCTTTTTGCCTCTAGACCGTTGTTTTTCCCTCACCACCATGCTTCTAACCTTATTATTTGCATGGAGTTATGTCGCTTTTCCGTCGGTCGGAGTGGCCGAAGAGCCTCCAACCCGGCGGATCGTTCCCCTTAAGATCGTCACCGACCAGGCCTTTCGTGAGTCCACACCGCTTTGGCGGGGATTTTTACGGCGGGCGTTGAGGCAAACCCAAGAGCAATTCGATCCGGTGGCCCTGGATTTCCGGATCGAGGAGGAGGCGTATTGGGAGCCTTCGGACCCATCCCTTCCATTTTCCGTTTTGCTAAGCGAAGTGCAGGCTTCGGTTCCCAACGAGGGTCGCATCCTGGTTGCCTTGGTGGGCGCCACCGACAGACCCGCCGAACCTGATTTGTTGGGTTACGCCTTGCTGGGTCGTCCCTATTTAATTGTGGAAACGCACTCCGCCGATTTGTTTGCTCAGACCCTGACCCACGAGCTTGGTCATGTGTTCGGCTTACCCCACTTGCCGGGTCGTCATGTCATGGCCAATCGCGCCGCCGATCGCACGGCTGAATTCGATGTGTTGAGTTTGGATGTTTTGCTGGCCACACGCACCATGGACTTTTCGCACAACACTCCGTTTTCAGAGTGTGATCTTCATCGCCTGAAAGATGTGTATCTTGCCTGGGCGGAACGCGGCAATGGGAAGGCGAGCTTGCTTTCTAATCTGGGAGTTGCATTTCGCCGAGAGGGAGATGCGGTTTCGGCGGCAGCGTGTCTAAAGGCCGCGCTTGCCATGGAAGATGAGTTTGCGGAGGCTTGGTTTCATATGGCTCGCGTGCAGGAAGATTTGGGAGACGAAATGGCGGCCACCCTGGCTTACGAACGCTACCTTAGCCTTGAAGAAGCGGGCCGCTTTTCTGATCGTGCCCGCTCTTCGCAGCAAAGGTTGATGGGATCACCTTAGAGGTTTCACAGGCCTATCCTAGGCGAACCGCCGTTCCCGAAGCGCTGACCATCAGCATACCCTCACGTACAACTTCGTAATCGAGATCGACACCAATCACCGCATTGGCTCCCATGGTCTGAGCCTGATCGCACATTTCTTTGACCGCAAGTTCGCGCGCATCGCGCAATTTGGTTTCATAAGCACCCGATCTTCCACCAACAATGTCGGTGATACTGGCAAAGATATCGCGTACAACGTTGGCCCCCATGATGGCTTCTCCGGTGACGATTCCTTGGTACTCGGCAATATTCCGCCCTTCGACGTTAGGCGTCGTAGTCACTAGCATTTTCGCTCCTTGTAATTTTTTGGGAGTTGATTGGGAGTTCGCTCTCGAGCAAGAGAGCTGTGGTCTTGCCTTTATCTACGTAGTTTCTGTCTCTCAGGTTGCAATCGCCCCCCGACGAAATCCCGCTAAGTTACCCCTAGGAAACAGCTTGCAAAAGAGATCTTGAGGTCCGCGGGAGATTATTCCCCGGGTCAAACACTGAGAGTACTCGGGAGGACCTCAGGTTGTGGGGAGATTACTGCCACTGGATTTCGCCCTTCTCACAACCTGAGTCAATCCCTCCCGAGTCTTCTTTTGGAAAGGATCTCCCCATGCGGTCTCTACGCACTCATCTCAACCCTCGTTGGATTTCTCTCTCATTGGCCCTGTCCTTCGCGCTTGCTTTGAATGCGCTCGCCGAGGCGCCCAAAACCATGAATGCACAGGGTGTATTGCGTGACGGTTCCGGAGCGGCTGTTGCAGACGGAGACCACACGGTGGTTTTCAAGCTGTACGAAACTGCAACCGGGGGGAGCGCAATTTGGGAAGAATCGCAACTCATCAGCACTTCCAATGGACTTTTCAACGCGGTTCTGGGCAACACAACATCGTTGGCGGGACTCGACTTTGAATCGCCCTACTACATGTCAATGGCGGTGGATGGGGGCAGTGAAATGTCGCCCCGCATTCCGCTGACGGCTGTGGCCTACAGCTTTCTTGCTCACAACGTGAGCGATGGTTCCGTAACGAGTTCGAAAATCGTGGACGGAGCGGTTAATGGTCTCAAGCTTGCAGACGACGCGGTGAGCACCTCAAAAATGGAAGACGGTGCGGTGACATCGAGCAAACTTGCCTCGGACGCTTCGGTGCTCAGCCTGAACACCTTGAAGGGCGATGTAACCCTGGCTGCAAGTGGTGGTGCCACCATCCAAACCGACGGCAACACCATCATGATCAACGCCGGATCGGGTACGGGAACCGAAGCCGGTGTTCAGGGCATTCAGAATACGGATGGCACCATGACGGTTGCCGATGCGAACGGCCCCACGG
>JABDJR010000185.1 GCA_013003415.1 Candidatus Eiseniibacteriota bacterium
GAACAGAGGAAACCTAAGACCCATCTCCATCGAGACTCGGGTCTTGCGTCACGCGGAAGGATCCGCCCGCATTCGTATGGGAGAAACCGAAGTCCTGTGCGCCGCCACCGTCGAAGATCGTGTTCCCCCGTGGATGAAGGGAGAGGGTCGCGGTTGGGTGACGGCGGAGTACGCCATGTTGCCGCGATCTTCCGCCGACCGTATCCAGCGGGAGGCCGCTCGCGGCAAGCAACAAGGACGGACTCTGGAGATCCAGCGGTTGATCGGTCGTGCTATCCGCGCTGTGGTTGATCTGCGAAGCCTGGGTGAACGCACGGTGATTCTCGATTGCGATGTCATCGAAGCTGATGGGGGCACGCGAACCGCCAGTGTTTCCGGAGCCTGCGTGGCTTTGCATCAGGCTATGACATTTCTCATGGAACAGAACCGCATTCCCTACCAACCGATGAAGTCCCTCGTCGGAGCGGTGAGCGTTGGTATTGTTGGCGGCGAGCCTACCTTGGATCTTTGTTACGAAGAAGACTCCCGAGCCGATGTGGACATGAACGTGGTTATGAATGGGAGCGGGCAATACATCGAAGTGCAAGGAACCGCCGAGGGCGCTCCCTTCTCCCACGACGGCTTGCAGGATCTGCTTTCCCTGGCTAAGGGTGGGATCGAAGAGATCAACACACTCCAGAGAAAGGTTCTTGGAATTTCAGACGGGGACAAAGTTTGAGTCTAAGAGAAGTCGTGGCCGCCACCGGGAACCCGGGGAAGCTCAAAGAGTTTCGTGAGATTCTGGAACCCCAGGGGTTTCGGGTGATCGATCCCAAAATCGCCGGATGGAATCCCGAAGTCGATGAGGATCAGCCAACCCTCGAGGGAAACGCGCTCAAGAAGGCCAGAGCCGCCGTAGAGGCCACCGGGCGCATCGCTCTTGCCGACGATACGGGGCTCTTTGTCGATCACCTGGACGGGGCGCCTGGAATCCATAGCGCTCGATATGCGGGACCGGCTCAGGATATGGTCCAAAATTGCGCTAAACTACTCCGGGCCCTGGAAGGGGTTCCTGAGAATCAGCGCACGGCCCAGTTTCGGTCGGTGATTGTTTGGGCCGATCCCCAGGGGGGGCAGACCGTGTTTGAAGGGGTTTGCCGCGGGTCCATCACCTTCGAGTATCGGGGAGAGGGTGGATTTGGTTATGATCCTGTGTTCCTGGTCGAGGGTACGGGTCAGACCTTTGCCGAAATGAGCTCCCAGGAGAAGAACGCAGTGAGTCATCGTGGCAAAGCCCTCCAGGCTTTGGCTCGATTCATCGTGAAGACAGGTAAGGAAAAGGCATGAAGCAAACGATCCTAACGCTTGCCACAATTGCAGTTGTGGCGCTTGGTTGCAGTAAGTCGGATACGGAGCAATCCGACGACAAGACCCCTGAGACGACGCCGCCGGCTCAGTCCTCAGGAACAACCAGCGAGCCCCCGGCCAAAGCCAGCTCAGGGGAATGGTCCTCAAGCCCGAGCAAAGTGGTCGAAGGCCTCATGCACGCCTACGAAACTCGCGACGAGGTTCTCTATGCCTCCCTGCTCGCAGACGATTTCCGATACTACTTTGAGCCTCCCGGAGCCAAGCCCGACGACATCCTGGGTTGGGGCAAAGAAGAAGATCTCGTCGCCACCGGCAACCTGTTTCGCACCCAAGATGTGGAGCGGTTGGTTTTGGCTCTCAGTGCAAGCACACCCGTCAAAGCTCCCTCCGGCAAGGAAGCAGGTTGGATGATGATCCCGGTTTCCGGCGGAGAGCTGCGCGTTGAGGTGAAAGACAAAGAGCCGATGCAGGTCGCCCTGAATCGGCAAGAGATTTACGTGCGGCAGCAAGGACCGGGCTGGCAGGTTATTGAGTGGCGCGACTACCCGGAACCGGACGGCGATTCCAACTAAGTCAGCTCAAGACTAAGGGAAGCTCGTAGCCCTAAACCTTTCGGAATTCAATGCGCTCGCAAGCTAGCGTGAGTTCCTCGATGGCAACACCGCCGAAGGTTGACTTGCCGGGCTTCCAAGCTTGGGGCCAAGCGTTGTCGAGATACCACCGCGCAATCTCATCCCCGCTGCGGTTGTACTGAACTACCCAACCCTGGTAGCGGTTGCGGTTGCCCCCGGACGTTAAGACGTTCCAATCGTTTCTCAAGTGAGCCGAGAGGTATCCCTTTTTGAGCGTGATGTTTCCAAAGGTCTTACTCAATGGGCGTCCATTCTTCCCGTTGAATTCAAGGCGACCGTCGTTCACCTGTTCGGCACCAATCCAAAAGGTGGTCGGGGTCAATCCATCGATCTCGACTTTGAAGTTGAAGTTCCCGACATGGTCATGGGTGGGTCTTGGGCGGTCTGGCATACAGTGCTCCTTTCAAGAAAGGGCACTTTCAACCTACAGCGGTGAGCGGTGGTTCGGTCGAGCTTAGTTTGCGGAAAGCCGTTTGATCGTGCCCCAGGTGGTTGATTCTACCGGAACATCTTCGATACAGGGAGCATAGCCTCCGGAAGAACCAAAGCCGATGTTACCCGCATTTCGAGGGTAGTTGGGGGCGATTTCGTTGCCGGAACACTCAAAGATCTCGAAGTCGGGCTTGGGCTGATAGTTTCTCTGCGTGACGAAGAACACGTCGTCTTCGTTGGCCCAAACCAGGAAATAACCCAGTACGGCGAACGCATCTTCGGCACCCTCATCGACCGTGTTCTGGCACTCGTCGAAGGAGAAGGTGGCGCCACTCCCGGAGGCGGGCCAGGCGTTTTCGGGAAAGACCTTGTCCGCGCAGCCCTGCCAAGCGCCCATGATCATGTTGCCGTACTCAATGCCGAAGGAAGCTCCCGAAGTTCCTGTCTCAGGATCGACATCGATGATCAAGAGATAGACGTGGGCCATGGTTCCATCGGCAGGCCAGCTCACGTTTAAGGGGGAGTCGAAATCTTGGCAGTTCAAGGAACTCGGAAGGTTCGCGCCGCATGTTTCTACCGGGGTTACCTCCTGAACATGCATGGCAATCTTAGCGTTCACGAGGGCGCTGACATGCGTTCCCTGGGCATGAGCCCGTGAGTCGAAGGCAGAGCCTAGGGCGAGGGCTAGGAGTAGAGAAATCACTCCAGCCGAAACCTGAGACAAAGAAATCTGAGGCAGAAATAGGGTCATGCGATTGATCTTCATGGGTTTTCCTGGTGACGAAGGGGTCTACAGGATCCCAAATCAAACCCTAGTTTGCAATGCCTAGAACAGTCGTTTGATATGTCCCCAGGTCGACGGCTCGACGTTCACCGGCTGCTGAATGAAGATGCTCGACTCATCAGTTGTTTGGGAAAAAGAATCTCCCGCGTTCCCAGAAACGTCGGCGTAAATCACATCTAAACTCAAGGGGCAGCCGGGAACCGCATGGTTGACGACGATGCGGGCCACCCAAGATGTGGTCGTCACCGTGGTTGATTGGGGCGCGTCAGGATCGATCCCGGGTTCGTTTTGCTGAACGGGGGTTGCCGGGGTTACCGAAGCAACCAGGCCACCCATGGTGACCAACGGAGCGTGAATCGGTTCGTTGGAGACCAAGGTCAAAGATACCGTTTCCCCGATGGTGGCAACTCCAGTTTGCGCGGCGTTGCTCCCCGATACGCTCGCCACCTCCATGATGGGTGCAACCGCGTCATAGGTCACGGAGGAGCCGTCGGTCGTTTTGGAGACCGTGCCCGCAGCGTTGCCATGGAGGGTTTCGTACTCAATGGAAAAGGGAATGGCACCCTGGGTATGCTCAAGGATCTGAACCTTTGCCGACCAGTGGCACTCGTTTCCTTCTACCGGAATGGGGCTACCCGCCACAATCACGAGCGGGGGATGGATGGGATCCCGTGCTTCAAAGTTAAGCGTGAGAAAGTCTCCGGACTTTGCCGCGTTGCTTGAAGCTGCATTGCTACTGATGAACGACACGAGCTTCAATCCAGACTGCACGTTCACTCCGGAGCCGTCGGTTGTGGAAGCAATGGTGGGGCTACGGTTCCCCGCGTGATCCACCAAATTATGAATGTAGAACGGAATGTGCCCCGCGTCGGTATTGGAGTCGACCGTGAATGTCGCCTGGAACGTTGTGGCGTTGAGCTTTGTCGGTACGTGAGATTTGTGATTCAAGGTTAGCGTGGGTACGCCCAAAAGAGGTTCATTGGACTCGAAAGTCAGGGTGACTTGGTCTCCGTCGACAGCCTGAGAGGGGTCGTTGTTGTCACTGGTTAAGCTAACCACGTGGAGAACCGGAACTTCGTTGTCGAAACGGCCAACCGTGCCATCGGTGGTCGTGCTCACCGAGGGTCCCGACTCTCCGGCGATACTTTGGTAGTTCAGAACGAATCCCAGAGTGCCCGTTCCCTGCAGGTCACTGACCCAAATCTCCCAGTCGAAGGAGCTACCCGAAACCTGGGTTCTCGCGCGACTAACGTCTAAACCGCCGGGAATCAGGGTGACGCTAGGGGGTTGAATCGGTTCGGAAGAAGATACGTGAATCACCACGTCACCGTTGGTCACCCGACCCGGAGCGGGTTGGGTAAAAGTGACGACGTCCAACTCAGGGGCGGCTTGGGCAATCCCTGGTGCGAAGAACATAAGCGCTAAAACAGAAACAAAGTGGTTGCGACCCAATGACATATCTCCTCCATAAATCAAACTTCGGCTCGGTGGCCGATAAACCCTCAACTTCAAGTATCGACTGCGTTTGAAGGAAAGCCTGGGGAGGGGAGGCCCATAAGAGGACTGTCTGGGGCTTTTACCCCAAGTTTGAGGTTCAGGTTTATGGGGTTTCCTCGGATGCCCCGTGAGCGCTAAAATGCAGGTCCCACCAGTGGCACAGTGGATGAGCTTGAGGTCTGCCTCAAGTTCGAATCGTTTCAGGAGGAAGCTCGTGATCGTTCCTATTGTTGTCATGCCCGCCGATCAGATCTCTCAGCATGATCGGGAAGTTCTCACCAAAATCAACGGCTACATTAATCGGTCGTTCCGGCGGTCTTTCACCCTGAGTGAAAACCTCGATGCGGCCCAGGCTCAGGCAGAAGGAGCTCGTCAGGGCCCTCACGACCTATCCGGTCGCGATGCCGAGTATTACCTCAAGTGTCGCCTTCACGTATCCCAGCAAGACCATCTCTTAACGGCAATTGCGGTGGGTGCCGGAGGTACGGCTTTAAACGTGTTCTACAACGGGATCAAGCTTGCGCTCATTGGAGCCGGGGCCGAAGAGCTGATTCAAAC
>JABDJR010000196.1 GCA_013003415.1 Candidatus Eiseniibacteriota bacterium
GTCCTTATGCTCGCCATGAGGAGTACGCAACCATCGACGCCATCACCCGCGACGACCTCATTGCGTTCCACAAGAAGTACTACCACCCGAACAACGTTTCTCTCGCTCTTTGGGGCGACTTCGATAGCGATGCCATCGTGAAGAAGGTCGAGAAGGCGTTCAAGGGTTGGCAGAAACAAGAGATCGACTTCCCGGCCATGCCGAAGGTTGATATGACCTACAAGAACTCGGTCAACCTTGCCCTCAAGGAAGACGCGAACCAAGCGCCCATCATCATGGGCCACGTAGGTATCAAGCTTGACGACCCTGATTACTTCCCGATCCTGGTCATGAACCGGGTCTTGGGACAGGGTGGTTTCTCCTCCCGTTTGGTCAAAGAGGTTCGTACCCGGTTGGGTCTGGCCTACGCTACCGGTGGCGGCATCAACGCCCAGTGGGAATATCCGGGCACCTTCACCTGTTTCAGCCTTACCCGTACCGAAAATGTCATGCAGGCGATCGAAGCCATTCGCACCGAAATTCGTCGCATGACCGAAGAGCCAATTACGGCCGAAGAGTTGCAGCAGGCCAAAGAGTCCTACCTCAATTCCTTCGTGTTTAACTTTGATACCCGCAGCGAAGTCATTGGTCGCATCATGACCTACGACTACTACGGCTTCCCAGACGATTTCCTCCAGCAGACCAAAGCTGGAGTCGAAAAAGTCACGGTCGATGATGTGTTGCGAGTGGCCAAGAAACACCTTCACCCCGACGAGCTTCATCTTTTGGTGGTTGGAAACCCCGAAACCTTCGATGAGCCCCTCGACAAGCTTGGGAAAGTCAACATGATCGACATTTCCATTCCCGAGCCGGGCGACGAGCAGGTTTCCGAGGCAACCGCCGAAGACCTTTCCAAGGGTAAAGAAGTCATGATGATGGCGGTCGATGCTCTTGGTGGTGCCGATGCCAACAACGCGGTGAAGAACTACAACTCCAAGTCAAACATCGTGTTGAACACCCCGCAGGGCAAGTTCGACATCAAAGCCAACGTCACCACCGTGCTGCCGAACAAGGTCGCGGCGATCCTTAACCTCCCCTTCGGAGAAATGCGTCAGGTCTTTGACGGCGAGAACGGCTTCATGGCCAGCCCTCAGGGCACTCAGGACATGCCGAGCGCCGACAAAGAAGACACCATGAAGCAGATGTTCCGCGATCTCGTGGGTCTGGTTCAGGGCATTTCTTCCGGCGACTATGAAGTTCAGTACCTGGGTACGGAACAAGTCGATGGCGCTGACGCCGACGTGGTTATGGTTTCGAACGGCGACTACAGCACCAAGCTCTACCTCGATGCCGCTTCCCATATGCCGGTGAAGCAGTCCTACCGTGGTAAAACCATGATGGGCCCGGCCGCCATGGAAGAGATGTACAGCATGTGGAAACCGATTGAAGGCGTTATGTTCCCCTTCAAGACGGTTACCATGGCCGACGGCGAAGAGTTCACGGTTGCCCGCGTGACTGCAGTTGAAGTGAACGGCACCGTTGACGAAAGCATGTTCGATAAGCCCTAGCGGGCTCATCTTGGGAGAAGGCCAAGCTTTGCCTTGACCCCTTCCCCAAAAAAGACCGACACTTTGAGGGTCGACCTGAACAGGTCGGCCCTCTTTTTTTACGACCAAAAATCAACCCTCTTGGGTTTCAACAAACCCAGATTCAATAAACTCGGATTTGCCGAGAGACGCTCTTCAAACCTAGGAAACATCATGCGCCAAATCGAAACCACCATGGGTCCGCTTCCTCTTGTCGGTCAGGGAACCTGGACCATGGGCTCCAGCCCCGCAAACCGCAAAAACGAGGTCGCCGCCCTGCAGCTTGGAATCGATCTTGGTATGACCCTCTTAGATACGGCGGAAATGTATGCCGAGGGTGGCGCCGAAGAAGTGACGGCCGAAGCCATTCGTGGGCGGAGAGACTCGGTGTTTGTTGTGTCGAAGGTTCTTCCTCAAAACGCTAGTCGTGAGGGGACCATACAGGCGGCGGAGCGCAGCCTGGCAAGACTGGGGATCGAGTGTCTGGATCTCTACCTGCTTCATTGGGAAGGATCCCATCCTCTTGAAGACACCTTGGCAGCAATGGAAGAACTCGTGCAGTCGGGCAAAACCAGGTTTTATGGTCTTAGCAACTTTGATACCGACGCGATGAAGAAGGCAGCGGCCTTGCCCGGAGCCAACTGGCAGTCAAACCAAGTGCTTTACAACCTGTCTCGTCGTGGGCCGGAAGCCTCGCTCATATCCTACTGCCGTGAAACCGATGTCATGGTCATGTCTTACTCCCCGGTTGAGCAAGCTCGACTCAATATTGCGGAAGGGTTGAAGCAAGTTGGAGAAAAGCACAACGTCACCCCTTACACGGTGGCCGTAGCCTGGACGGTGCAGCGTCCGGGGGTCATGACCATCCCCAAAGCCACCCAGCTTGACCATGTGCGCGCCAACGCCAGCGCCGGCGATCTCATCCTCGACGAGGAAGACATGAAGCTTCTTGATCAAGAGTACCCGCGCCAATCGAACGGTCTGGAATTTCTTTAGGGAGTTTCTTTAGGAGGTTTCTTGAGGGGACCATAGCCAGGCCGCACCGCGCACCCCGCTAGCGTCACCATGAACCGGGGGCAAGAGTTTCGTTTCCACCGTATCGGAAAAAACATAAGAAGCCCAAAGGTCGGGCACCTCTTTGTAGATTCGGGAAACCTTAGAGAGACCTCCTCCCAAAACAATCACGTCGGGATCGAGAAGGTTGATCACATGGGAAAGACCACGAGCTAGGCGATCTCGATAGCGATCCCACGTTGCCAGACAATCCTTGTCGTTTTGATTCACCCCGACAAGAATCTCTTCGGCCGAACGACGGACCCCCGTGTGCATCTCGTGATCTCTGGCCAAGCCGGTCCCTGAAACATAGGTTTCCAAACAACCGTGTTGCCTGCAGTAGCAAGGTGGGCCCGGAATTTCCTCCGCTTTTGGCCACGGCAAGGGATTGTGCCCCCACTCCCCACCAATCATGTTCGCTCCGAAGTGAAC
>JABDJR010000199.1 GCA_013003415.1 Candidatus Eiseniibacteriota bacterium
GTGTTGTTGTTGGCCGCATGGAATAAAGCGGCTAACGAACCTATCAAGAGCAAGTCGCGTTGTTCAACTTCAAGATTTGGAACGGTTATCAGGTCGCATCTGCTGCGCGGACATTTAGTTGATGCTGTCAGCGGGTCAATTCAAATAATTACCTATCAACAATATTTAATATTGTATCACGTTAACAAATAGGTTAACATCAATCCCATGATGGTTCGAAAATACGATTCCACGAGACGAAAAAAAGCCTCCGAAGAAACCCGGAACGCAATTCTGCAGGCAGCATTGAAACTCCATTGGGAAGGCATAACAGAGTACGAGCCGATTGCTCGCGAAGCTGAGTGTTCCATACACACCTTGCGCAAACACTTTCCAACCAAAGAGGCGCTCTATCACGACTGCACCCGTCTCTTTGCTGAATCGTTGACCATGCCGAACCTCGATAGCCTCAGCGAAATAACTTCACCAAAAGACCGACTCGAAAACTGTGTGTCTGAACTCTGCCGTATTCACGAAGCCATGTTTGGATACGCGTGGCTAGGCGCGCACGCGCGCACGGACTCCCCCACCCTAGATCAGGAGATGCGTTCTTACGAGGGGCTCACCGATGCCATCGTAGAAATCATCGCCCCAGATACTCAGCGCACTTCGCTGATTCGCGGACTTCTCGACTTCCTGACCTACCGGGCTCTGCGTTTGTCTGGACGACTCTCTCCCGAAGACGCCCGGAAGGAACTGATCAAGGCCCTTCGCCCACTCATTGTTGGCGAGTAACTGCTAGTCAACACAATCCCACGAGGAGAATTGGAAAAGATGATCACGAACACGACCAGCTCCACCCGCATTGATGAAATAGCAAAGAGCATCTACCGCATCAGCACTCCAGTTCCCCCTGAGGCCATCCCTGGAGGATTCACTTTCAACCAGTACCTCGTCGTGGACGACTCTCCTCTGCTCTATCACTCCGGTCCACGGAAAATGTTCCCCCTTGTGGCGGAGGCGATTGCCTCGATCATTCCGGTGAGTTCGCTTCGTTACATCGGGTTCTCTCATTATGAAGCGGACGAGTGCGGGTCGCTCAATGAGTTTCTAGAAGCCGCTCCTAAGGCGGAACCTCTGTGTGGCAATATCGCTAAGATGGTCAGCATCGACGATGTCGCAACCCGACCCGCTCGTGGGATGGCCGACGGAGAAGAACTGTCCCTGGGAAGCCACGTGGTGCGATGGATTGATACTCCCCACTTTCCCCATGGATGGGAATGTGGGCATCTGTTTGAGACAACCACAAAAACCCTCTTCTGCGGAGACCTGTTCACTCAGGGAGGGCACGAGCATGAGCCACTGATTACCAATGACATCCTTAATCCCAGTGAAGAGATGCGGGCAGGGTTGGATTACTATTCCCAAACCCGCCGCGTTCATGAACTCGCGGAAAAGTTGGCCGCGACCTCGCCACAGATTTTAGCCTGCATGCATGGGTCTGCGTGGAAGGGGAATGGTGCCGAGCTTCTTCGCCAACTTGGCGGGAGACTCGCTGGCTAAGTTACTGTCATTTTAATATGCTCGTTTTTGCAGGCAACATGGCAAAACACGTTCGCGACAAGGCCTAGTAACATCACCGGTGGCTTAGCTCACAACTTCCATGTCAGGAGACACTCCTATGGATTCAAGGATTACGAAGCTCTACAACGACTACATCCACGGTGACATGCCCCGTCGCGTTTTCTTCATGCGCGTGACCGAGATTGCGGGAAGCACGGCTGCGGCCGCTGGCATCCTAACCTTGCTGGAACCGGATTGGGCCCACGGTCAACAAGTGGCTCCTAGCGACGAGCGCCTCGTAGCGAAGACCATTACCTACCCAGGTGCCACCGGACCCGTTCAGGGATATCTTGCCCGCCCCGCAAATGCCACGGGCAAACTCCCCGGAGTTCTTGTCATTCACGAAAACCGTGGATTGAACAAACACATTGAAGACGTGGCTCGCCGCGCCGCTTTAGCTGGCTATGTAACGCTTGCGCCTGATGGCTTGAGTTATGTTGGAGGTGGTCTCGACGATCAAGAAGCTGCTCGCGATCGATTTAGCCAAGCGGATCGAAACAAGATCACGGCCGATGTTATCGAGGGGGTCACTTACCTTGCCGAAAACGAGAACTGCACCGGAAGTGTGGGAACGGTGGGGTTTTGTTACGGAGGTGGCGTGGCCCTACAGTGTGCCGTCAACAAGGAGGCGGTTGCGGCCGCGGTTTGCTTTTACGGTCGCGCTCTCGGCGGCGAGGACATCGCCAAATTATCCACGCCAATCATGATGCATTACGCAGGCTCCGACGAACGCATTAATGCTGGGATACCGGAGTTTCTTTCTTCACTGGACGAGCACGCCGTTGCTTACAGCATGAACATGTATCCCGATGTGGGTCATGGCTTCCACAATGACACGAGTCAGGCCAGATACAATGCCGAGGCTGCGGGTCTCGCATGGCGAAGAACGCTCGCATTTTTTAAAGACTCCTTGGTATAGCGGTCTTAGGGGGATCCCGAACTTTAGTGGCTTCCCGCCATCGCCGGGTTAGTCTCCGCCCTACGGAGCGGGTGCAACGATGTGTGCTAACCTTTCTCACTAACCCTGTTTCATACCAACTCCCTACATTTTTTTTCAAAAGGCACCATGAAAGACCTCACCCACTACTCGATCATCGACAAACTCGGCGAAGGCGGCATGGGAGTGGTTTACCGCGCCCAAGACGAACGACTTAAGCGCGAGGTCGCGATCAAGGTCCTCCCCGAATCGTTCGTCGCCGACCCCGAAAGACTCGCACGGTTCGAGCGCGAAGCTCAGGTGTTGGCCTCGCTCCACCACCCGAACGTGGCGTCTATTTTCGGCCTAGAGCAAGACGGCGAAACCCGTTTCCTTGCTCTCGAACTTGTGCCTGGCGAAGATCTATCCCATTACTTGGCTCGGGGCCCCTTCCCGGTCGACGAAGCCGTGACCATCGCCACCCAGATCGCCACCGCCATCGAGGCCGCTCATGAAGTCGGCATTGTCCACCGCGACCTGAAGCCTGGAAATGTCATGCTTACCCCGGACGGTGTGGCCAAGGTACTCGACTTCGGCCTCGCCAAAGCGACCGAGTCCGATGACAACCAGTCCTCGCTCAACCTAAGCAACTCCCCCACCTTCACTGGGCTCATGACCGAGGCCAACGTCATCATCGGCACCGCCGCCTACATGGCTCCCGAGCAAGCTCGTGGCAAGAAGGTCGACAAGCGGGCCGACATTTGGTCCTTCGGCGTGATCTTGTTCGAGATGTTGACCGGCCGCCAACTTTTTGCCGGAGAGACCGTCTCCGACACTCTCGCCTCGGTGCTGAAGAATGAGATTCCCTACGACGATCTCCCGGCAGAGACTCCAAAACATGTTCGTATGCTGTTGGAACGGTGCCTAACCCGTGATCCGCAAACACGCTTGCGCGACATCGGAGAGGCCCGCATCGTGCTCAGCACCGGCGACGACATTGGCCTCCCCGAAACGGAAAGCGATGGCCAACGGTCCGGGATCAAACCACTGATGGCGGCCCTGACGGGGCTGGTTGCCCTCGCCGCCGGTTTGGGCCTCGGCGTTTTCTTCTTTGGCAACGACACGGCGAATACGGAAGTCCCGGATCCTCGGCACTTCACGATCGATGCAGGGCCCGGCCCCGACGCTCCCAGTGCACCCGCCATTTCACCGGACGGCAAACGCATCGCCTATATCCGCAACGGCAGCATTTGGGTTCGGGATCTGAACCGGGTTGAACCTAGACACCTGCAGCAGACATCGGATGCCCTGTGTGTTTTCTGGTCCCCCGACGGAGACCGGATCGGTTACCTGACTAGCAGCGAGATCGTGGCGGTCGACCCCAACGGCGGGAGCCCACGCGTCCTCGGCAACGCCGGCGCTCATGTTTCGGTCAGTGCCGGCGCCGGGGGCATCTGGACTCGAGAGCACGGCATATTGTTCAGCCGCGGGGACTCCCACGTGTTCAGAATATCGGACCGCGGAGGCGAATTCTCCGTGTTTGCTGAGGTCGACACCACAGTTGACATTGACCTTCACGAGCCCGGCTTCCTGCCCGACGGCTCTCTGATCTATGTGCCCCATCGCAATGCCGGTGGCCCTAACATGCTCGAGCTCCTTCACAAGGGCGAGCGGACCGAGATTCTGCCTCTGGGCGATAATCGTATCTATCGCCCCACCTGGTCATCCACCGGTCACCTCCTTTACGAGACCCACGACGGAAATCCTGGAGTGTGGGCTTTACCCTTCGACCTTGGATCGCATCGCGCAACCGGCGAGCCCGCTCTCGTCTATCCCAACGCAACCTTCCCCAGCGTGGCCGAGGACGGCACGCTCACCATGCTTGTGGGAGGCGGAGCCGGCAAGTTACAACTGGTCGAGGCCGACCGAACAGGGCGCATGATCAGAACCATTGGCGAGCCTCACGCCTACGACTACGTGTTGGATTTGAGCCCCGACGCTAGACGCATTAGCCTCCTTCGTGAAACGGATGGAGACTTCCAGGTGTGGGTGATCGACATTACGCGCGGTACCGAGACGCGGCTCACGTTCTCCGATGGCAACAAGAATGACCCACGCTGGACGGGCGACGGGAATTTCATCGCGTATCACGTGGGCGCGGGTTCGGATCGTGTTTCTATGCTTCACCGTGTCGACGGGAGTGCCGAGCCCGAGTCGATGTACGTCGGAGCATATGGGGTCACTTCCGTGCCCGGCAGCACCGACATGGTGGTCACGAGCGACCCCGACCTTAATATTTATCTCGCTCCCCGAGAGCGTGACGCGAAGATGACTTTGCTGGCCAAGGACGAGAACTGGCAGTACGGCGGTTTCGTCTCCCCCGACCGCCGCTACTTGGCTTACACCTCACGAGAAACGGGTGAGGATCAGGTGTTTTTGAAACGGTTCCCGGACGGGAGCGGCAAGTGGCAAGTCTCCGTACGGGGAGGGGCCTGGCCGCAATGGAGCGCCGACAGCCAGAACATTGTTTTTTGTAACAGGGAAGAAGTCTACTCGGTCCGCGTGGAGGGCGAAGAGTCGCCGGTGCTTGGAGTGCCGGAGTTACTGTTTACACGAGAGCCCTTGGGCTTTGAGCTTCGCCTTGGTCTGCACCCGCGGTTTTCCATGACCGGAGATGGTGAGCGATTCTACTTTTATCAGTCGCCTAAAGGGACGGGTCAAGGGCCGTCGGGAATTGTGCTGTTAGAGGGGTGGCAGCAAGAGATTGAACTGGAGTAGGCGGCGCGTCCCCAAAAACAAGATTCGGTCGCGGTAAAGTCGCTGACTGAAAGCTCTAGGGCCGTCC
>JABDJR010000223.1 GCA_013003415.1 Candidatus Eiseniibacteriota bacterium
AATCTGATCGATTCGATCTTTGTCGATGTTTCCTTCGGGCCAAGGTTCTTCACGCTGATGAACCTAGGCAAGTTCCATGGCCTCGCCGGAGATCGATACCTGATCTTCGGAAACCTTGTATTCACTCTGCTTTTGTTTTGATTGTGCGACAACAACTTCGGGTTTCTGTGTATCCCGGGCGGGAGTTACATCGGCTCGAGTTGCTGAAGTTGCTTTTGGGTCCATTTTTACTCTCACTTTCCCCCCGGTGGACTAAGGGAACGGTCGTTCCCATAGTGTTCCACCACTGTCCTGGTTATCGGTCAATACCGCCTTTTTCTAAAGGTTGTATTCATTATGCTGCCTCCTGTGAGAGGCCAGATCCCACATGACGATTGATGTCGATCAATGCCGTGAGTTTTTCCGGTGAAGGATTCGCCAAAATTTCAAAGGTGCGCTTGTCGATGAACGCACTTAGTTGTAATAGGTCAATCCTCAAGGCGACAGGAAGTTCGTGATCGGTTCGCGCGAGTTCGGTTTGAAAAAATGTCCATAATCTTTGGTTGTGACGAAGGGCCGCTTTCAATTGCTCAACCCGCTCCGGGGTCTCCCAGTTCTGTTGACAGGCTTCGATCATCCGTGCCGTTTTGAAAAGTGCCGCCGCCTCTAAATGGCGTGTTGAATCGGTGGCTTTCTTGCCTTGGTCGTACGCTTTCTGCGCATTAGGAAACAACATTGTTAATAATCGCTTTCTCATCCCGAAGCAAAACTTGCGCTTGTTTCAGGGCCTTGTATAGCTCACCGGCTTCTACCAGAGAGCTAATTGTTCCAAGAAGTGTGCCCAAACTTGGAGCCGCGGCTTTCACCTCGGCGGCCAACTGTTGGTAGGTCTGTAGATGTTCTGATGCTTTTTCTGGGTCCACATACATGAGTTGAATGGCCATGTAGATACGCTCGCATACGGTTCGTACCGATCCGGGGCTCAAGATATCGGTGTCTCGAAGAACAGGTACTTTGTTTTCGATGACAAACTCGGTCTTGTGGTCGCCATTGCGGATTACCGCTCCGCTGATAATCACACGTTCATTGGGTTTCATTCGTAGTCGCAGGGGCATCGCAAATTCCTTAAGTAAAAATCCGTTCGGTCAGCCCGGAAAACCCCGGGGATCGGAAGGTTCCAATCCCCGGGTTCGCCGGTGTCGTTAGACCGCTCCCGACTCTTCTATTGGACTAAAAGAGTGAGAGGACCGAGGACTGGGCCTGTGAAGACAGACTCAAAGCCACAACACCTAACTGCTGCCTGGTCTGCAGCGCTAGCATGTTCGCGCCTTCCTCGTTGGGATCCGACAACGTCAGATTGTCCGCACCCGTTTGTAGGGAGTTGATCAACTGAGTTGTGAATTCCTCACGTGTGGTGATCACACCGAGGTTGGACGAGAGGCTCTGGGACTGAGTCCGGAGCGTGGTCAGCGCACCATCGAGATCCGTTTCAGCATCATCGATGTTGGTGTCGGTTGCAAAGCTACCGGCGGCGGCATCAATGCTGAGACCACTGGAACTACCATCGAAACCAGAAATCGTGAGATCGCTGGAACCGTCTTCGTTGAACTCAACCGTGAGGTCGTCGGACCCCAGGAGGTTGGTACCACGATAAGACGAGTCGCCAGCAAGCTGGTCGATCTGGGTCCGAATGCTGTCGTACTGTGTCGCCAAACTTGCGCGCTCTGCCGTGTCCGAAGTGGAACGGGCGGAGGCGAGCAAACCCTTGGCTTGTTCGATCAGGTTGGTAATACCTTCAACTGCACCGTCAGCGGTTTCAACAGTTTGAATGGCTTCGCCAATAGCATCCTTACGAGCGGCCAAATCAGAAGCACGGTTTCTGTGATCCTGGGCTGCAAAGAAAGCTTGGGCGTCGTCAATCGGGCTGTTGACACGCTTGCCGGAGGCAAGACGTTCGGTTGTCCGAGCGAGAAGCACAGATACTTGCTGCTGACTGATGAGGCTTTGGCGTACGCCTGCACCTAGAGTGATGTCATTACTTGGCATCTAAAGACTCCTTGTTCTTAGGAGATGAATACACGCTGGCATTCTGCCAACGGCCCCTCGTTTAAGAGGCAAACTGAGCCTCGGGTGGAGTCACCGAAAACTTGCTAGTAAATCCACGAAAAAGTGTCCGAATAGCAACAAAAAATGCAGTCATTTTTTTGCGTTGAAAATTGTGCCAAGCCCTTTCGCTGCGAGTACGAATATTCCGCATAAGCGGGCACACTTTCCTAAAGCAACCGGCAAGTTCCACCGATCAAGATTTTTGGTTGGGCTAAGAACATTTTGTTTAGGAACACAGGAAAGAGATGCCGTTTCGCACATCGCAGAAACGATCTTCTTTCCGGTTGGCAGAAAGAATTAGATGCGCATCACTCAGTCAACAATATTTGGAGAGGCGCGACGCGGCATCATGGCCCGCTTGCGTGCTCTGAATCACGCTAACCAAGAAGTTGTAACGGGGAAGAGAGTCAACATCCTTTCCGAGTCCCCGGTCGACGGCGCGGCTTTGCTTCGGATCGATGCAGAGTTGCGAGGCGTAGATCGTTTTCGTAGCTCCATTGTTACCGCGAACACAAGATTGTCTGTTGAAGACTCGGTGCTCGATACGGTGACGGAGTTGATCAGCCAGGCGGAAAGAGCCGCGGACCTCACGAATACGGATGAAGATGATCCTCTTCGGGAGTCCTCAAAACGTGAGATTGCAACCATTCGAGAGCAGATTATTGATATGGCCAACTCTCAAGTCACCGGAGAATACATCTTTAGTGGGACGGCTACGGATCAACCGGCTTTCCTAGATGATGGAACGTACGTCGGTGACAGTTCGGCGAGACAGTTTCAGATTGCCGAGAATACGAACATTGAAGTGAACCACACCGGGGAGGAACTGTTTGCCGGTGCGATTCAAGCGTTAGACGCCCTCGCCGCCGCTTTGGAAACCGGCGACGGCGAGACGATTCAATCCGCTATGGCTGATCTCCATGACGCCCGAGTTGAAGTGCAGGCGCGTCATGGTGAAGTAGGTTCGCGTCTACGCAATCTCGATTTAATGGACAGGCAGCTCGGGCAACGGGCCTCCCACTTGTTGGATCAGAAGCAAGCGATTGATGAGGTGGACCCCGCAGAATCGGTTCTCAAGCTTCAAGCCGCAGCGAACGCGCTTGAGCGCGCCTATGCCGCGGTGTCCCGAGTGATCTCGACGAACATTACGGATTACTTACGTTAAGAACAATTGTGAGCGCCCTTTTGGGTGAGATTTAGAAAAGAATTGAAAGGAGCGGACCCCATGCCGCAAATCTTATGCGTGCAAGACCGTGATGAAGGCCTCGAAGCTCTAGTGTCTCGCATCGGACATACAACAAGGCCCGCGCGCTCTCTTACGGAGGCGCTTGATTTAGTAGATCGTCACCCGATTGATCTTATCGTGACCGGGCTTCAGCTTGGTTCAGGCACCGGGCTAGACCTGGTGGAAGAACTCCGTAAGTCAGGCAAGGAAACGCCGGTAATTATCATGCACCCTGGTTCGTCCCCCGCGGACATGGTTACTCGCTCAGAATCGGAAAATGTTCTCAATACGACACTCGATGTCGTTTCTTTGCAGGGCGCGGTTGAAAAGGCGTTATCCGCCTGTGGTTTGCAATCTGCTCAACCCGAGCCGGCAACCTCACTCATCGTTGGGAATTCTTCGGCGATTCGAGATGTTCTTAAGATTGTGAATACGGTTGCCGCGACGAAGGCAAGCGTGCTGATCCAGGGGGAGTCGGGCACGGGTAAAGAACTCTTGGTGAAAGCGGTTCACGAAGCGAGTCCGCGGGCTGGTAAGCCCTTTGTGGCTGTTAATTGCGCCGCAATTCCTGAAGGTTTGGTAGAGAGCACCTTGTTTGGGCATGAGCGAGGGTCCTTCACCGGAGCCACCACCCGTTGCTTGGGGGCTTTCGAACGCGCCTCGGGGGGAACTCTCCTTCTAGATGAAGTATCGGAGCTACGACTCGATCTCCAAGCGAAGCTTCTTCGTGCCATTCAGGAGCAGGAATTCGAACGGGTCGGCGGTGGAAAACCCGTCCATGTTGATGTTCGGGTGGTGGCAACCAGCAACCGTCCGCTTGAAGAAGAGGTGCAAAACGGACGCTTCCGAAGCGACCTTTACTACCGATTGCGGGTCGTTCCGATTGATGTCCCGCCGCTTCGCCATCGTGCGGAAGATATTCCAGTATTGGTAGAGCATTTTGTGAAGCGATCGGCGGGGGAGTTGGGCGTCAACTGTCCAAGCGTTCCCTCTTTCGTGAAGGACGCCCTCAGCCGGCGAACCTGGCCAGGGAATGTTCGTGAACTTGAGCATGCCGTGGAACGAGCCGTGATTCTCAATCAATCGGGATCACTGAGCCTGGAGGATTTCTCGGAGGCGTCTCTAAATCATCTCCCGGCTGCGGCACCCAAGAAGGAACGCGCAAAGGAATCAAGCGCGGAAGAAGTGTTCAACCTTCAGGAGTTGGAACGACAGACGATCGAACGGGCACTCGATGCGACGGGGGGACATCGGATGAAAGCCGCAGAACTGCTGGGAATCAGCGATCGTACCCTGCGAAATAAGCTAAACGGACCCTCCGCCAGTGCTAGGAAGCGGGCCCGGGATACGGAACCTTTTGCCGAGGCGGCTTAGGTCGAGCGGAGGTTTCTTCCG
Organism: Candidatus Eiseniibacteriota bacterium; assembly: GCA_013003415.1. Classification (GTDB taxonomy): domain Bacteria; phylum Eisenbacteria; class RBG-16-71-46; order JABDJR01; family JABDJR01; genus JABDJR01. Next base: position 4,706 of record JABDJR010000223.1, read on the forward strand.
AAATGTTGGAGCTGGGCACATGCCCCAAGTCTTCCAACGACCAGGGGGAGTTGAGATTGCCGGTATGAGACCTGAATTTTAGCGCCCTGGCACAGGGGTTGCTCTAAAGAGCAGCAACAGAAATGTGTTTTAAAGAGGAGAGGAGGTTGGAAAGACATGATTAAGGCTTTATTCGGAGCGAACTCGACAAGCGCGACTTTGAAACAAGGTCTAGATGACACGATGGGCGCGCATCAAGCCATTGCCAACCGAGTGGCGCGGGCCCTTGAGACGAGCAGTCAGACCTCCGACGAGGGGGTTGACGTGGCTAACGCGACAGACCTTACCGAAGACATGGCGGCTCTCGCAGATGCAGAGATTAGGTACGAGGGAGAGGCCCGTCTTCTGAGTCTTTTCTACGACAAAATAAGGAGTGCAATCCGTGCCCGTTAATGGACCCGATGGAGTTGTTCAGAGGTTAATGCCGTCCTTGGCGATTAGTGCCAAGGGCATGAGTGTGCAACAGGGCTTTCTGGAAACGATCGCATCGAATATCGCGAACGCAGAAACCACCCGAATGCCCGATGGCGGCCCCTACAAACGGCAGGTGGCCACCTCACAGATCGGAGCCAATGGGGAGCTAAACACAACCGTAACCGAAGACGCTGCTCCGGGGCGGATGGTCTATGAACCAAGTCACCCGGACGCGGACGAAAACGGTTTCGTGGAGTATCCCAACGTTGAAGTGCAATCCGAGCTAGTGGATTTAATGGTGGTTCGACGCCTATATGAGGCGAACGCAACCGTGTTTCAGGCAGCCAAGATGATGCTCAAGAGCGCGTTGGAGATCTAGGTAGTCATGCAACCGATTCGTCCTTCGAGTCCACCGGAGATTAAACCACCTCAGGTGGCCGATGGTTCTCCGGAAACGGGCAAGTCGGAAGGTTCTGAGGCGTCCACCAACACGGAGCCTAAGGCGGCAGCCAGCCTGTGGGAGCAGCTGTCGGGCAAGGAGCAAAAGCTTGTTCAAGAACTGCAGGAGATGGGCGCGCTGACCTATGGGGCAGACGGGAAAACGACACCACCACCTACCATGCCTACGGGCGGGCGAGTGGATATCAAAGGGTAAGTTATGGCACAACCAATTCAAAAACCAAACTGGACGATTCAGGTTCGAGGCATCGAAGAACTCACTTCGCCCAAGCCGAATGAAGAAACGTCTTTTGGAGACATTTTTAAGCGAGCGCTGGGAGACGCACAAGATATTCAAGAAGAATCGCAGCGTCTGATCACGGCTTTTGTTTCGGGTGAGCCGGTGGAATTGCATCAAGTGATGGCGGCAGCAGAAGAAGCTTCCATCTCACTTGAACTGTTAGTCGAGATTCGCAACAAATTGACGGATGCCTATCGCACCGTCATGAACATGTCCTAAGGGTAGAGGGATACTGTGAACGGTCTTCTAGGAAGCTTGCTGGAAAAATTGCCTCCGACAGGGCGTCGAGTGGTGGTGGTGATGTTGGTGTGTGGTGCTTTGGGCGCAGTCTGGGCGGTTGCGCAGTGGGCATCACAACCAATGTACGTTGCCCTCTACAGCGACCTCGATTATGCCCAAGCGGCGGAACTCGAGGAGGCTCTGAAAGAAGGTGGCGTCCCCACAAAACTCGGCGGCGGCGGCAGCCAAGTCATGGTGCCCGTGTCTGAGACGGCTCATGCTCGTGTGGTTCTCGCCCGAGCCGGCCATACGCCTGGGGATCGACCGGGGTTGGAGCTATTCGACAAACCCGCGTGGGGGATGACCGACTTCTCTCAACGGGTGACTTTTCAGCGAGCCCTAGAGGGTGAGTTGGCTCGAACCGTGGCTGGAATCAAAGGCGTAGAGAAGGCTCAGATCCATCTTGCCCTTCCCGCCCAGAGTGCTCTCCG
>JABDJR010000257.1 GCA_013003415.1 Candidatus Eiseniibacteriota bacterium
GTTTGAACCCGCCATCTGCATCGGGAGGCATGGTCAGCTCTTTGTAGCCGTAGGTCAGATAATCCTGCTGGTAGTTGAACCGCTCTCGTCGCCGAATGGCGGCGCGTACTTTAGAGAACGCCCCATCCGCCCCGATCACCGAGCCCACGGGAAGAGTGACAGGCTCAGCCTCCCCTGGTATTTCGAAGTGTCCCTGGCGCTCGGCCAGGTCGAGCCACAGGCACTTGCGTTCAAAGAGCAAATTGATGTTGTCGCGCTTCCCCGCCTCTTGAAGCAAAAGGCGGTTCAAACCCGAGCGGGAAACGGAATACAAAACATGATCCGGTTCGGTGCCATAGGGCTGAAACGTGAGAGATCCGTCGACCCCATGCATCATCCGGCCCCGCATGGGAATGGCCGTCTCTAGGACTTTGTCTAAGACGCCGACCTCTTTAAGCGCATGAATACCCCGGTGAGAAAGGGCGAGGTTGATGGACCGCCCGCCTTCGTCTTTACTGGGGCGAGGGTCTTTGCGCAGCTCAAAAATGTTGACCGTCTTGCCCGCTTGCTCCAGATAGAGCGCCATTAGGGGGCCCGCCAAGCCACCACCAAAGACGGAGAAATCGGGAGTTGGGGAGGTGTCCTGGCTCATGGGAGCAAAGCCTCAAGCTTCTGCACGAACTGAAAGACGTCCGTGTAGCTGTTGTAGAGCGGGGTGGGCGCGATGCGAAGCACATCCGGTTCGCGGAAGTCGCAGATCACTCCCGACTCCTGCAGCTTTTTCTGAAGTCCCTGCGCATCGTTCTTAAGTTTCAGAGATAGCTGGCAACCGCGAGCGCTCGGCGTGCGCGGCGTCAGCACTTCAAGTTTTTGCGAAAGCCGGCTGTCGATCAGGTACTCCAAGAACCCGGTCAGAGACTCCGACTTTTGTCGCAACGCCGGCATCCCCGCCCGATGAAAGAGATCGAGAGAGGCTTGCAGAGGAGCCATAGCCAAAATGGAAGGGTTGCTGAGCTGCCAGGCATCGGCAGAAGCAACGGGTTTGAATTCCGGCTCTAAGTGCATACGAAAACGAACATCGGGATCGTTCCCCCACCAGCCCGCATAGCGCGGAAGAGAAACATCGGTTGCGTGACGCTCGTGGATAAACGCCCCCGAGGTCGCCCCCGGCCCGGCATTTAAATACTTGTAGGAGCACCAAACGGCAAAGTCGGCATCGTTGGCATGAAGATCGAGAGGGACATTCCCCGCAGCGTGGGCACAGTCGAACCCCGCGTAGGCTCCCACATCATGAGCGGCGTCGGCAAAAGCTCGAAAAGGAAACCACTGACCGGTAAAGAAATTGATGCCGCCGAACATGAGGAGCGCCAAAGAATCTCCGGTCTCGTGAATGAGCTTCAGCACATCTTCTTCTCGGAGCGTGACCTCCCCCTGCCGCGGCGAAACTTCAATGAGTGCTTCCTTAGGATCGATCCCGTGATATCGCATTTGCGTTTTCATGGCGTAAAGATCCGAAGGGAACGTTGGCGACTCGACCATGATTTTGTAGCGCGTAGCGGTGGGCCGGTAAAAACTCACCATTAAGAGATGCAGATTCACGGTGAGACTATTCATCACCACGATCTCGCGAGGGCTTCCCCCCACTAACTCGCCGAGGTTCTCATGAAAGACCTCGTGGTATTTGTACCAGGGAGTTTTTCCGCGGAAGTGAGCCTCCACCGCCAGGTTCCCCCAGTCTTCCAGCTCCTGGTTCACGACATCCCGAGCGGCGGTGGGAAGGAGACCCAAGGAGTTCCCGCAGAAGTACAGGAAGGGGTCGCCGCCGGCAGTTTTGGGAAACTCAAAGTCATTGCGGAAACTCGCCAAGCCGTCTTTTGCGTCGAGTTCCGCCGCACATTCCAGAGACGCTTGAAATTCGGTGGCCAAAGTCTAGTTCTCCCCCGGTTGCTTGAGACCCAAAAACTTGCGAGCGGTTCCGTGAAGCATGAGCTCGCGCTCCTGGGTGGAAATGTCCTTCATGCTGTCAATCAACTTCCCGGGTTCGAGTTCGCCCAAAGGAAAGGGATAGTCCGTGCCCAAGGCGATTTGGCCTGAGCCAAAGGTATCGAGCAAAAAGCGCAGCGCCCGCTGATCATGCACCAAGGAATCGACGAAGAAGCGGTTCACGTAGGACGAGGGCAAAACGTTGTTGTCGACCGCACACAGATCGGGTCGCACCTGAAAACCGTGATCGACTCGTCCCATGGTCATAGGAAAGGAGCCGCCTCCGTGCGCGAACAACACGCGAAGCTTTGGAAAACGCTCGAAGACGCCTCCAAAAATCATCGAACAAATAGCCCGGCTCGTTTCCGCCGGCATACCGACCAGCCAGGGAAGCCAGTATTTGGGCATGGTTTCGGTTCCCATCATGTCCCAAGGATGGACAAACACCGCCGCGTCCAGAGCCTCGGCCGCTTCAAGCACGGCCAGCACTTCGGGATCCCCAAGATTGATGGCTCCCACATGAGAGCCGATTTCAATTCCCGCTAGCCCAAGCTCGGTCCGACAACGCTTTAATTCTTGAATGGCCAGATCGGGAGACTGCATAGGAACCGTGCCCAACCCGACAAAACGATCAGGATGGGCGCGTACGGTTGCCGCAATGTGGTCGTTTAAGAAGCGCGCAACGTAGAGACCGTCTTCGGGTTTTGCCCAGTAGCAGAACATAACCGGAACCGTGGACAAAACCTGCTTTTCTATACCAAAGCGATCGAGATCCTCGATTCGCGTGGCCGGGTCCCAACAGTTGCTTTCGATCTTTCGAAAAAACTTCCCCTCGTCGGACATCATGTTTGCGGAACACGCATCGAGATGATCGAGACGAATAAACCC
>JABDJR010000300.1 GCA_013003415.1 Candidatus Eiseniibacteriota bacterium
CCGAACTGCTTGAAGAGCTTATCGATTCGGCTGATGGGCACTCCCTCTTCGTGAAGGTGGAGGGACTCGCCAAGATAAAACGCCAGGAGACGATTCACCAGAAAACCGGGGCAGTCCCCAACCAGAATTGGGGTCTTTCCTAGTTTGAGAGCCAGCTTGTAGGTCGTGGCCACTGCGCTCTCTGAACTTTGAGGACCGGCAATCACCTCGACCAAAGGCATGCGATCGACGGGATTGAAAAAGTGAAGCCCGGTAATTCGTTCGGGACGCCGAGCCCCGGCGGCAATGTCTTCGATTTTTAGAGATGAAGTGTTGGAAGCAATCACCGTCTCGGGCGGCACCTCACGCTCGATCTCGCTAATGACCTGGTGCTTGATGTCCAAATCTTCGATGACCGCCTCTTCGACAAAGTCAATGTGACGAAAACCCCGATAGTCGAGGGTATAGCTAAGCTTCTCAAGCCGCCGGTCTCGCTCTGCCGGAGTTAAGCGTCGACGTTTGACCGCTCCCGCCCACAGCTTTCCCGCCGTGGCCAAAGCTCCCTCGAGGGCCTCAAGTCGAATATCTTTGATGCGAATTGGGAAACCCTTTTCACCGGCAAGCCAGGCCACACCACCGCCCATGATTCCTGCTCCCACCACCGCCATGCGGTGAACCGGTCGGGCAAGGTCGAGGCCTAAACCAACCGGTTTCTTGGACTCACTGGAAACCCGAAACAGCCAAGTCAGGCTCTTGCTTGTGGGCGTGACAATGGCCTCGCCTAAAAGACGGGCCTCTTTGCTGTAAGCCTCTGTTTCGGGCAGGGAATAACTTGCTGCAATCGCTTCGAGGGCCATATACGGAGAGGGATAGTGCGAGCGATCCGCCTTTTTCGCCAACGCATCTCGAGCTTTGCCCAGAACAAAGTTTCGCAGAGGGCCTACCGTGGCCAAGGTTTTGTCGATGCGCGATAGGGGGCGTTTCTTGATGCGTCGGCGTTTTGTGATCACTTCTTTTGCAATCTCGCGACCCCGACCCTCGGGCACCACGGCGTCGATCATGCCTCGCTTCAAAGCCGGCTTCACGGGCAGGGTTTTCCCGCTCAGAATGAGATCGAGAGCCGTTCGTATTCCCACCCGCTTCGGAAGACGTTGAGTGCCCCCGAAACCAGGAAGAATCCCCAGCTTCACTTCGGGCAACCCGATCCGGGTTTTGGGATTGTTCTCGGCCAAAATCGTGCGACAGGCCAACACCAGTTCGTAGCCGCCCCCAACACAGGGACCATTCAGTACCGCAACCGTGGGTCGAGGAAAACGAGAGATGGCTTCAAACACAGCCTGGCCCCAGGCAGCCTTTTCTGTGCCTTCCTGGGGTGTTTCAACATGAGCAATCTCTTCGATGTCGGCGCCGGCGATGAACATGTTTTCTTTATCGCTGACAAACACCAAACCTTGGACGTTTCTTCGTAGGGCCTCATCGATAAGGGCGCGTAAACGCTCCATGACCGAGGTACCAAGTCGATTCACTTTGTCATTGGGGTCATCAAAAACAATCCACCCAATGTTCTCGGCATCAACTTCCAAGCGCACTCCTACCGGAGGCACCTCTTCCGTTTTGGTTTCTTCGGCACCGAAGGAAAGAGAAGTCTGATCGAGAGGACCATGGGGGGCCCCTTCAGGCGACTCGCCCTGAGGCACCTCGACCCGATCTAGCTCTTCGGTTGGCGGCTCCTCTTGAGGTACAGAGGGGCTCTGATGGACAGAAGGATCGGTCCCGGGTGCCGGCTTGTCGTGAGGAGGATCTGAGAATTCTTGACTCATGCCGCCTCCAAAACCACGGCCGCACCTTGGCCGCCTCCGATACACAAGGTCACCAACCCCAGTTCAACCCCGCGACGACGCATCTCCATAAGCGCTGTCAGCACAAGACGAGCTCCGGTGGCTCCTACGGGATGACCCAGGGCAATGGCGCCCCCGTTCACATTCAAGATGTCTCGGTTGATTTCTCCGACCGCTCGCAACAATCCCAAGTGTTCTTTTGCGAAAGACTCGGACCCGAAAGCCACTTCGTTTGCAATCACCTGGGCGGCAAAAGCTTCGTTTAACTCGATGAGCCCAATGTCGTTCATGGTGACTCGAGCCTTGGCCAACGCTTTGGGCGTGGCAAAAACAGGGCCTAACCCCATGCGCGCCGGATCTAAGCCAGCGTAAGCGGTTGATCGAATCCAGCCGAGGACGGGTAGACCGCGCTCCAGCACGGTGGCCTCGGTTGCGAGCACGAGAGCGCCCGCACCATCGGTAATCTGGCTGGAGTTGCCTGGGGTTACGCTTCCATAGCGACGGTCGAAGTACGGGCGTAGTTTAGCTAAGGCTTCTGTACTTTGATTGTGGCGCAAACCAAAATCTTCCTTAATGAAACTCTCGTACTTGGGTGGTGACGGTACGGGCGTTATTTCTTCGGCTAGGCGACCCGCGTTTTGGGCCTCGCTCGCCTTTTGATGACTCCGCAAGGCAAAGTCATCTTGGGCTTCCCGAGAAATCTTGAACTCCCGGGCTAAGACTTCGGCCGTCTCTCCCATATTCAAACCGCAGTAGTTGTCGGTTAGGCCAACCTCAAGACCAATGACCGGCTTGAAGTCTCCGGGACGAAAGCTCGCCCCGGCGCCGATTTTGGCGATCGGGGTTTTCCCCCGGGCCAATCGCATGAGCTTATCTTTGATGGAGTCTGGGAAAAGAAGGGGCACCTGAGACATGGACTCGGCCCCACCTGCCACCACCACTTCAGCTTCGTGGGTTCTCAAACGCAAAACGGCGTCGGTAATGGCCTGGAGTGCGGATCCGCAATTGCGATTCACCGTGAACGCAGGGGTGGCCACGGGAATGCCTGCCCGGAGCGCAATCACGCGACCCACGTTGGTGGCTTCCGCCGGCCCCGCAATGTTCCCGATAATGACTTCATCAATATCTTCCGGCAAAAGCTCGCTTCGAAAAAGCGCCTCTTGCACCGCCACTCGTCCTAAGTCGTAGGCAGGAACCCGCTTCATTTTGGTCCCAGCTTTGACAAAAGGTGTGCGTGCCCCAGCCACCACCGCTATACGTGTCATTGCTTCCCTCTATTTTTTAACGTCAACCCGACGTTTTGCCCCCCACACCATACCTCTGAGCCACGTAGTCGTCGAGGATCTCTAAGAACTCCTGGACGAGGTCAGGGCCCTTTAGGGTTTTGAGCAATCGGCCATCCACGAATACCGGGGCCTTGGGGTCCTCTCCGGTCCCGGGAAGGCTAATGCCGATATTGGCGTGCTTGGACTCGCCAGGGCCGTTGACGATGCACCCCATCACCGCGACCTGCATCTCTTCAACCCCGGGATGCTCTTCGCGCCACAGCTGAATACGTTCACGCAGGTGCCCCTGAATCGTCTCGGCCATTTCTTGAAAGAAGGTACTGGTAGTTCTTCCGCAACCCGGGCAAGCGGTTACCTGTGGCGTGAAGTGGCGGAGATCCAGCGATTGCAGAACTTGCTGGCAGACCAAAACCTCTTCGGTACGGTCGCCGCCGGGTGCCGGAGTCAAACTTACCCGGATCGTGTCTCCAATGCCCTCCTGAAGCAACACGCTCAGGCCCGCGGTGGAAGCCACCGTGCCTTTGATTCCCATGCCGGCCTCGGTAAGTCCCAAGTGCAAGGGGTAGTCGCATCGAGCCGCAAGTTGGCGGTACACATCGATCAGATCCTGGACCCCGGAGACCTTAGCCGAAAGAATAATGTGATCGTGAGGAAGGCCTACTTCTTCAGCTAACTCCGCGGACATGAGCGCGCTTTGAATCATGGCTTCGATCATGACGTCGCGAGCCTCTTTGGGCTTGGAGCTCTTCGCGTTTTCGTCCATTAAGCGGGTCAACAGCTCCTGATTCAGGGATCCCCAGTTCACTCCGATGCGGACGGGCCGATCGTGACTCTTAGCCACGT
>JABDJR010000360.1 GCA_013003415.1 Candidatus Eiseniibacteriota bacterium
CCGAAGTTCACCGTCGTGCGCCCGGTGGCGTCGTAGTTATGATGCCAAATATGCATGCGGGGGTTGTTCAGGAGATACCTCAGCGGTCCGTAGTCGATGTTTAGGTTCGAGTGATTCAAGTGGCCGATCAGCGTACCAAAGATGGCATGAAACATAACCGCCTCGTAGCCGAACCCAAAGTAGGCGAGAGGCAAATACTGAATGGCCTTGTATACCGCGACTTCGGTCCATTGGAAACGAAAAGCCACAATCCAATCCATCTCGCCGTCGGCAACACTATGGTGTGTCTTGTGGAAGTGCCAAAGAAAAGGCACGCGGTGCAGCAGATTGTGAACACACCAATGGACGAAGTCGGTGACAAACAGAGCGATCAAGATTTGTACCCAAGTGGGCCAAGAGGCGGCCAGATCTCGATGAGCCACATCGTAGAGATTGCTTGCCTTCAAGAAATTGTCGAAGCTTGGGAGGATCAGCGCGGTTCCAAGTCCGTAGAGAATGACTCCAAGAAAGTGACCGTTGAAGACAAGGTGGAGCAGATCGGACCACAAGCGTGGGCGCAGCTGTTTTTGATTTGGACGCCAAGGCCACTTCCATTCCAGTAGGAAGACAAAGACAGAAATGATGGCGAGGGAAATAGGATAAAGGTACAAAAGAAAATCCAAGTGAAATCGAACACGAACGAATAGAGATCATACATGAGGATGTTCGTCATTTTAAACTAGCCTCACAAAAATCCTAGCCAGAATTCAATCGTCAACAAACGGGACGTTGCCGACCTCTTGTGTCAGTTCCCCCAATGGCCGTCGTGTTCATAATCCCTATCTATGAGCGGTTGTAGCTCGGTCGAAAACTCACATAGGTTGGGATTGCGCTTGGCACCGATCTTGCCGAGCCTATTTAGAACGTGTCGTCGCTATTATTTATCTAGCTCAAAGAAATTACTGCTACCTATGAATTCGTTCCTAGAAACCGTGAAACGGGTCCCGGAAGCCTGTCACAGAGTGCTGTGTATCGATGACGATCCCGTCGATGCAAAGCTCCTGCACCGTGCACTCAAACATCTTCCAGATTTTCACGTGGAGTTTATCCACGTGCAGAACTCAGAACTTGCCCATCAGATTCTCCTAGAAGATCCAACCGACTTTGTTTTCCTCGACTATTTCCTCGCCGGTGAAACGGGTTTGGAGATCCTTAGCTTTATCCGGGAGAAGGGCTACGAAGGTCCGGTCATCATGGTGACCGGCCAGGACAGTCAGAAAACGGCAGCCGATCTTATCTCCGCCGGGGCCGATGACTACATCCCGAAAAGCGATCTCAACAACTCCACGCTAGGCCGAGCAATCCGCAAAGGTCAAACCGAGTATGCAAGGCGCCGTGTAGAAGCCCAATACCATGTTCTCTTGAGAGAGTTGCGAGAAGCAAAAGAAGTCCTGGAAACAGACAATGCGGCTTTGAAAGAACAAAAGAAGATGGCTCAGCGCTTTGTGGACCATGTCTCTCACGAATTTCGAACCCCTCTAGCGGTCATCAAAGATTTCTCACTCATTATTCGAGACGAACTCTTGGGAGACGTGAACGATGAGCAGCGAGAGTATCTCAACACGATTGCAACCAGAGTGGACGACCTCACGATCATGGTCGATGACATGCTTGATTTGAGCAAGATTGAAGCGGGAATGCTCGGCATCCAGCGGCGGGCTTGTGAAGTCGAGGAGATCGTCAAGCAAGTAAAACGCACCCTAGAACTCAAGGCGGCGGTTACGAACGTGACTCTTGAGTTTACGCTCCCTCCCTCCCTGCCAACCGTATTTTGCGATTCCGAAAAGGCCAGCCGAACGCTGATCAATCTGGCGGTGAACGCCATCAAATTCGTGGGGGACAGTGGCAAAGTAAAGATCTGGGCTAAATCAGATCCTCAGCGAGGACATGTCGAGTTAGGGGTAACCGACAATGGCCCCGGAATAACCGCTGAGGCAAAACAGTTCATTTTTGAGCGGTTTGAGCAGGTTGGAGACATGGTATCTCAAGAGAACGTGAAGGGCTTCGGCCTGGGTTTGAGCATTGCCCAGGAGTTGGTGACCATGAACTTAGGTCAGTTGCATGTCGAGAGCGAGTTAGGTGAGGGAAGCACCTTCTCTTTTCACATCCCCGAAAATGATCCGCTGAAGATCGTTGAGCACTTCATGACAACCACCGCAATCGCAATTCCCGATGCCGATGCGTTGACCTTAGTTCACATCGACCTCGACGCCGAAGCTGGAGACTTCTTGAGCGCGTCTTCCAGCGCTGACTTTCTTCGGCACCAAATCAGACGGAACGACTTGCTGATTTGTTTTGACGATGAGAGCTGGCTGCTCATTGCCGCAACCAGCGAGGCAGGTATCGGCGAGATTCTTCAGCGAGTCCAGGTTTCCAGGGAGAGTTTTAACAAGAGCCGTCCCGGGTCGCCGTTGCCCAAAATAAATCATCAGGTCCTGTGTTCACTACCCGCAGGAGAAGTTTCGCAACTTATGAGAGTTGTACAAGGAATCATTCAAAGAAAGGCTGCAGCATGAGCAAGCAAACTATTTTAATCGTTGAAGACGACAAGTCTTTGGGTCAGGCACTCAAGGTGCGTCTCCAGTCGGTGGACTATCATGTCATCCTTGCTGCGGACGCCTACACCGCAGTACAGGCGGTTCGGAAGAACTCGATCGACCTTGTTCTCCTGGATATTTCCATGCCCGCAGGAGATGGATTCAAAGTTCACCAATCCATAAGTCGCTTTTCCGACTTCACGGCTCCGGTTGTTTATATAAGCGGAAGCCAAAGGCCGAAAGACATACGTCGAGCCAAAGAAATGGGCGCCATCGACTTTGTGATCAAACCGGTAGACCCCTTCATGGTCATGGAAAAGATCCCGAGTTGGATCAACAACGTGACAGAAAACCAAGCATGGGCGTAGACGAGAATGTGTTGATTGTCGAGGACAATCGGGACATTGCTCGTGGCTTGGGCCTCAGAATCAGGAAGCGAGGCGGTACTTCGACCTGGAAGGCGAACGGAACAGACGCCTGGGAAGAGATTGTCAGGCAGACCCCATCGCTCATCATTCTGGATCTTGGCCTTCCGGACATGGACGGCTTGAGTCTACTGGACCGGATTCGCTCTGAAATTGAAGAGCCGGTTCCGGTGATCATCCTAACCGCTCAGGGAACTCTAGCTGCGCGGCAATCAGCGGTGGAACGTGGTGCAAACTTCTTTCTTGAAAAACCCTATGAACCAGATGACTTGGATCAAGCGATCCAAAGTTGCCGAGGAATCTAGAACGTTGGAGAAGCAATTATGAAACAAAGAATCCTTATTGTTGACGACCATCGCGATATTCGAAAGGCCATCGGGCTTCGACTTCGAAATGAAAACTACGGGACATCGTTTGCTCTCACGGTTGGTGATGCGATCGACGCCGCTTCAACCGAGAACCCGGACCTTGTTATTTTGGATTTGGGGCTTCCGGATGGAGATGGGTTTGATGTGCTTTCCAGCTTATCGGAACATGAGGCTACGGCGCAGATTCCGGTGATTGTCATTAGCGCTCGCGAGCCCGCAGGTTACGAGAAGCATATTGTCGATACCCAGACCCAAGGATTCTTTCTGAAACCCATCAATGTGAATGCGTTTCTTGAAAGTATTCGCTGGGTTTTAGGCGATGCCTACAAAGAGGCGGCCTAAGTGGGAAAGAGTACCGAGCTGAGAGCTAGCCCTGGAGAAAGCACACAGGATCTAAAAGCGACCATTGCCGAGCTTAGAGCGGCTAATCGGGAGCTTGAAGAAGCTAAGCAAAGGCTCGAAAAGGCGGATCAAGAGCTCGAAGCTAGAAATCGAGAGCTCGAGCAACACGCCGACTTCCTCTCTCACTTGCAAGAGCATGTTTCGGATGGGTTTTGGGATTGGAGAATCCAGGAAGACTACGAATACATGTCGCCTCGGTTCTGGGAGATGTTGGGGTTTGAGCCCCATGAGAAAGCTCACCATCCCAGTGAGTGGCAGAGGCAGATCTATCCCGAGGATCTTGAGATTGCTTTGCTCAACTTCAAGAAGCATGTGGCCACGAAAGGAGAACATCCCTTTTGGCAGGAGCTGAGATACAAGCATAAGAAGGGTTACGAGGTATGGGTTCTGTGCCGGGGCCGCGTCATTGAGTGGGACGACGACGGTCAACCCGTTCGCATGGTGGGGACTCACGCCGACATCACCACCATCAAACAAGCTATGGAGAGCTACGAGCTCGTTGTTAGTGGTGCGGGGGTGGGAGTTTGGGATTGGTCTGATATCGAGACCGGAGAACAAACCTGGTCTCCCAAGTTCTTCGAGCTTTTAGGTTATCAATACTACGAAATCAAACCCTCTTTGACGGCCTTCGGAGATTTGCTTCACCCGGAGGACAAAGATCGAACCTTTTCGCTGATTCAGAAGCACTTTAAGGAAAACGTTCCCTTTGAGATTGATTTCCGCTTGAGATCAAAGTCAGGTGCTTATAGTTGGTTTCGAGGATCGGCACAGGTGACGCGGGATCTCGATGGTCGCCCCCGGCGACTTGTGGGCTCGATCCAAGACATTCACGAGAAGAAGACAGCCCTCCTGAGTCTCAAGAATTCGAACAACGACCTCAAGCAGTTCGCCTATGTTGCCAGTCACGATCTTCAGACCCCTCTTCGTCACATCAGCATGTACACGAGCATCCTAGAAGAGCATATGGGCGAGAATCCGGACGAAGAGGTTCAGGAAGCCCTTCAGGTGATTCAAAATGGCACCGCTCGCATGAGCACCCTAATTAGGGATTTGTTGAAGTTCTCTAAGCTTGAGACTTACGAGCTTTCGAACGAGACGGTTGATGTGAAGGGTCTGGTGGGTGGGATCACTCAAGAGTTGAATGCGCAGCTTGAGCAGACGGGGGCGGAAGTTGTTACCGGGGACCTGTACGAAGTGGAAGGGGACAGATCTCTCCTTCGTCAGCTCCTCCAGAACCTCATCGAAAATGCGCTGAAGTTTCAAAGCTCCGATCGGACACCTAGAGTGGAGATCGGCATGTTTCTTCATCGCGAGTCCGTGGACATCTACGTCAAGGACAACGGCTTGGGAATCCCGGAAGGAAAAAAAGAGCGCATCTTTGACATTTTCCAACGGCTCCACGGTCAGGAGATCAAAGGAACAGGGATTGGCTTATCACTCTGCCGCAAGATTGCCGAGCACCACGGGGGTGGTATCTCGGTAGATTCTGTGGAGGGCGAAGGGTCTACATTTACAGTCATGATTCCAAACAAGAAGACAGCTCAGGAAATGAAAGGGGATCTTGAACATGTTGAATCGTAGTTTAGAGGTGGTCGTGGTAGAGGATGAGCTTCTCGACATTCAGATGTACAAGAGGGCATTTGCCAACCTTGAAGAGATCAGCTGCAGCAGCAAATTCTTTTCGGACGGAGAGAGGGCACAAAGTTACTTGGCGGGTTTAGAAGCCGAGGGGCCGGACGCCATTCCTGATGTCATTCTTCTCGATCTCAATATGCCCAAAGTGAACGGGAAAGACATCCTAAAGTTCATCAAGACCTCTGAGCTTCTCCGAAACCGGATCGTGGTGATTGTGAGCAGTAGCGACGACGAAGAAGAGATGAGGCTCTGCTACGAGCTGGGGGCAAATGCCTACATTCCGCGACCTCTCACCCGAGAGAAGCTCCAGGAGTTGTTCAATCGCCTGTTTGGGCTGATATATCACCACGTCGCGATTGTGTAGTCGACTCAATGAGTTGCCTGCCAGCGCATTGACCCACCCTTGAACCTAGGCTACTTTGCTGGACACACACCCGTCTCCTTTAGGAGACAACACTTCCTAAACAAAGCCTGAACTAAGGAGTTCTGTTGAGCCATCGTGTGTTCGGAAAGAAAGCTGAGCTGAAGATTCAACCGGTGGGGACCGGGTTGTGGGCGGTACCGGGAAGCCAGTGGGGACCGGCTGAAGACCAGACGACTCTAGAGGCGATCGAAACGGCCCTCGAGGCGGGTTGTAATTTCTTTGACACCGCTGATGTCTACGGCGGTGGGCACTCCGAGGAGCTGCTTGGCAGTGCTATGAAAGGGAGGCGCGACAAATTCGTTGTAGCGTCAAAGATTGGCTGGCTGAACTACAACGAAGAGGGGAATCGAACGAAATATGACACGATTGAGATCCTCAAAACCGATGTAGAGGCCGCACTCAAACGGCTTAAAACCGATTACCTGGATGTACTCCAATGCCACGTGTTTTATGAGGAGCCGAACACGCCAATCTTTATCGATGGTTTTCGACAGCTGCAGTCGGAAGGCAAAATTAAAGCCTGGGGAGTAAGTACGAGTGATCCTAGCTTGCTAAAGGTGTTTAACAGGGACGGCGACTGTGATGTCTTGCAAGTCGACTATTCAATATTGAATCGAACGGCTGAAGTAGATTTGCTTCCATATTGTGCGGAAAACAACATTGGAGTCATTGTTAGAGGGCCCATCGCCATGGGTCTGCTTGCAGACAAGTTTGATCGTCAAACACGTTTTCCAGATGGCGATTTTCG
This sequence comes from Candidatus Eiseniibacteriota bacterium, assembly GCA_013003415.1. GTDB lineage: Bacteria > Eisenbacteria > RBG-16-71-46 > JABDJR01 > JABDJR01 > JABDJR01. The sequence continues at coordinate 6,579 of JABDJR010000360.1, forward strand.
TCAGGCTTGGACTACGGATTCGAAACAACGCCTGCAATTCGCCGAGGATTTGAAAACGGTTGAGCGGCTTCGAAGCGTGGTTCCGGCGGATCAGTCAATGGCGCAGTTTGCGTTACGGTTTGCCTACAGTCATCCCGCGATCACAACAATTATCCCCGGCGCGAGGAACGCGACACAGGCAGCCGCCAACACGGCAACTTTACAAATGGGTGTTCTAAGCACGGATGAGCTGAATGCATGTGAGGCCATCGTTCCCTTCGGCGGGGGGAGGAAGATTTGGCCAGCATAGGATTCAGGCGAAAAATGGTGGCGGATCAGGGACTCGAACCCCGGACACGCGGATTATGATTCCGCTGCTCTAACCAGCTGAGCTAATCCGCCACAAGCCTAGGTTGAATAGGCCTAGATAGAATAAGTCCAATCCGGCAGATCGGCTATCCTAAGAGGGCCGGAGATTGTAGGAATTTGGGCCTGTCAGTGTCAAGGGCCGTCCCTTGACACTCCTAATCCACCCTCCCTATACTCCGCCCCTTCACTCCGTGAGGCATCCCCAGGGCAGACGGAAAACCAAATAAGCCCTACAACCGCAAACCCGTGGAAAACATCGTAGGGCCTAGCTATACCGGGGACCAACCGGGAAGGAGAACCGAGGAAACATGAAACGTATTGGCGTCCTACTCGTCATCTTGGGCTTGATGATAGGGGCCTCCTCGGCTTCTGCCTTGGACTTGGCCAAGCACGGAGGCGTATCCGGAAATCTTGGGCTAATGCTCTTTACTTCCGGCGATGACTTCGGCTCCGACAACGGACTTCGCTTCATTGGCCAAGCCGCATTTAAATACAACTTTTCCCAGCGTGTTGCTGGTGTCATTGAATCGGGTTGGGGCTGGAACAGCTACAGCCGCCCGGCGGTTGGGGAAACTCCCGCCAACGACGACACTCTTGCCGTTGTCGTGCCAACCACGATTGGCCTCATGTACCGCTTTCACTACGGTGAAACCAGACTCTGGCCACATGTGGGCGCCGGAGTCGGCATCTACTCTCTGGGAGTCAAAGACTCCTTCCGCACCTGGGCCAACGGAAACAACGGCACCGACCGCTTAACCTGGTCCTCCCCCGGATTCTATCTGCGCGGGGGCGGTGAGTTTCTTTTTGAGAACGGCGCGGCGGTTCATGCCGAGGTGCTGTACCACAACATCTTTAGCGACGAAGGCGATCGCTTCCCCGACGGTTGGGGAAATCAGAATACGTCTTTCGCCCAACTCAGAGTGGGCGCCACGTACTACTTCTCCCTTGGGGGGTCGAGTGCGGTCCCTGAGGACGAAGACGAAGATTAAGGCAGAAGCCGGCCCCTGGGCCGGCTTTGCTGTTTACGGGCGGACCTGAGTTTTTACGTTTTGCAGGCTGAACAAAGATCACTATGACGTGGAGGGCTCATGACAGAGCGAGTCATTAAAGACGGACTGACTTTCGACGATGTACTTCTGCTTCCGGCAAGAAGTGAATTCCACCCCAAAGATGTCAACATCGAAACTCAGTTCACCCGTGAGATTCGACTCAATATTCCACTTGCTAGCGCGGCCATGGATACGGTCACCGAGAGCGAGCTTGCTATTGCCCTGGCCCGCGAGGGTGGCATTGGCATCATCCACAAGAACCTTCCTCTTGAGCAACAGGCTGAAGAAGTGGACAAGGTGAAGCGCTCGGAGAGCGGCATGATCATGAACCCGATCACGCTCGCCCCGGAGGTTCCTCTGGGTGACGCTCTCAACCTCATGGCGAAGTTCAAGATCTCGGGTGTTCCCATTACCGAGAAGTCCGGGAAGCTGGTCGGTATTCTCACCAACCGAGACGTCCGTTTTGCCGAAGACATTACCGCTCCCGTGTCCACTCTCATGACCACCGAGAACCTGGTCACGGTTCCAGTGGGAACAACCCTCGAAGCGGCTCGCAACATCCTGACAAAACAAAAGGTAGAGAAGCTTCCGGTGGTCGATGAGGACTACAACCTTCGCGGTCTCATTACCGTCAAAGACATCAGCAAGAAGCTCAAGTATCCCCTGGCCTGCAAAGACGAGCACGGACGACTACGAGTAGGGGCCGCGGTGGGTGTTTCTGAAGATGTGATGCATCGGGTAGGCATTCTTCGTGAAGCTCAGGTCGATGTTGTGGTGGTCGACAGCGCCCATGGACACTCTCGAGGCGTGATGGACACGCTGGCCAAGATCAAGAAATCCTTCCCGGATATCCAGCTGGTTGGCGGTAACGTCGCCACGGCTCAGGGAACCGAAGACCTCATTGAAGCGGGTGTTGACGCGGTGAAAGTGGGAATGGGTCCCGGAGCTTCCTGCACCACACGTATCGTGGCCGGGATCGGAGTACCTCAGGTCACTGCGGTAACGGAGTGCGTGGCCGTGGCCCAGAAGCACAATGTGCCCATCATTGCCGATGGAGGCATTAAGTATTCGGGCGACGTGGTGAAGGCCCTCGCCGCCGGGGCTCATTCGGTCATGATCGGTAACCTCTTTGCCGGGGTTCAGGAGAGTCCCGGGGAGTCGATCCTGCTCGAAGGTCGATCCTACAAAGTCTTCCGCGGCATGGGCTCGGTGGGAGCCATGCGCGAAGGTTCGGGCGACCGCTATTTCCAAAGCGGCGTGACCGAAGAGAAGAAACTCGTTTCGGAGGGGATTGAGGGGCGCGTGCCTTACAAGGGCCCTCTGAGCGACACCATCTTCCAGATGGTCGGCGGCTTACGAGCGGGAATGGGTTATTGCGGGGTTGGAGACATTGAAGCGCTCAGAACGAAAACCGAGTTCACTAGGATCACGGCTTCGGGCTTGCGCGAGAGTCATCCACACGACGTCACGATTACCAAAGAAGCACCCAACTACGAAGTGCGTTAGAGCCACTCAGGCAAAGCCAAGCCCGACTGTCGCGACCATACCGGCCAGCGCCTAGACCGGTCGCGGCTTACTGCTCGTCGTGACGAGAGTTCCCATCAACACGAGAACCGCCCCCACAATGCCCATGAGGTTGGGGACTTCTTGGAAGAACAAGAAACCCCAGGTCACCGCGAACACAATCTGGATGTAGCTCATGGACATGGCCCGTCCCGCCTTCTCCACATGCAATCCTTTGGTCAAAAAGATCTGCGCAATTTGAGTGACGATGCCAATGAGTACCAAGATCACCCACTCGAAAGGGGTCGGCCAGACCGCATTTTGGAGCAAGGGCAGGGAGGCTGGCGTTGCAACGAGGGGAAAGTAAAAGACCACGGTTAGATGGTGTTCGGTTTCTCGGAGTTTGCGAACGGTGGTGTAAGCAATGGCGGAACAAACCGCGCCACAAAGAGCCACTCCCACCGCAAACAAATTGAGTTCTTCCGCCGCCCCGCCAAAGAGAAACTCCGGCTGGGCCACAAAGATGACTCCCACCAAGCTCAAACCCAGGCCCATGGCGTCGCGGGGGCTCACGCGTTCCCCGAGAACGGCCCCGGCCAGGACGGCGGTCAGAACCGGGTTGATAAAGTGAATCACCGTGACATCGGCGAGGGGCAGCTTGGTGATGGCATAGAAAAAACATAGGAGGCCGCAAAAACCGGCCACCCCACGGAGAATGAGTAGCGGCTTGTTCTGGCCCCAACTCCAAACCCCCGCCCGACGCATGAGAAAGAACGTGATGATCAAACTGAGAAAGCTGCGCGCGAACACGATTTCTGAGGTGGGGAGTCTGCGCCCGGCAATCTTCACAAATAGGCTCATTAAGCTGAAGAAGAACGCCGCACCGATCATGTAGCGAAGGCCGCGGGGAATGGTTACTCCCAAAGACATCTCCCGATCTGGACCTGTTGCTTGCTCCCGCCCGCAAAAGGATTTAGGGTCACCCGAAAGCGGCCCAGTCTAGCAGTCGTTCCCTGGGCCTGGAGAAATTTCCGCCCTCTCTCCCGGAGCGTTCCATGATGCGTGCTTCCCACCTTTTGGCTTTCTTGTGTGCTGTTTTCCTGTTGTCGCTGCCTCACCATGCCTTTGCCGACGAGGGGAACGGTCCCGCTATGAGCCCCGAGGAAACCGAGTCGGTAACGAAGCACACCATCACGATCGGTGGGCAATCGGTGACCTATACGGCCACTGCGGGAACGATCAACCTGACCAAGGAAGACGGAACCGCTCGTGCGTCGGTCTTTTATATGGCCTACACGCGAGACAATGCGGGCCCGGTTGAGTCTCGCCCTCTGACCTTCTCCTTTAACGGTGGCCCGGGCTCTTCTTCGGTTTGGTTGCATCTTGGGGTGTTTGGTCCGCGCATTGTGGTTATGGATGAAGATGGAAATGCACCCACGCCGCCCTATTCGCTTCGCGATAACCCTCACTCTTTGATCGACGTCAGCGATTTCGTTTTCATTGATCCCGTTTCAACCGGCTACAGTCGCGCGGTGGAAGGGAACGCTGAGCCCAAAGAGTTTCATGGGCTCGATAAGGACATTGAGGCCGTAGCCGAATTCATTCGCAAATACGTCACTCGGAATGAGCGCTGGTCTTCACCCAAGTTTCTGGTGGGGGAGAGTTACGGAACCACGCGTGCCGCCGGCCTGTCGAACTATCTGCAAAACCGCCATGGCATGTACTTCAACGGCATTATGTTGGTCTCTTCCATTTTGGAATTTCAAACTGCACGTTTTCATGTGGGTAACGATCTTCCCTACATGCTCTTCTTGCCGACCTACACCGCAACGGCCTGGTACCACAATCAGCTCCCCAGCGATCTTCAGGGTGATCTCCAAACGGCATTGCGTGCTTCTGAAGACTTCGCGCTAGGTGAGTACGCTGAGGCGCTGCTCAAGGGAACCAAGCTCGACGAAGCGCAACGAAACCGCGTGGCGAAGGAGCTTGCACGTTTAACCGGGCTGTCCGAAGAGTACGTGCAGCAGTCGGATCTTAAGGTTCCTATTTGGATGTTCTGTAAAGAACTCATGCGTGACGAGCGCCGCACCGCGGGACGTCTAGACAGTCGATTCATCGGAATTGATCGGGACGGAGCCGGTGATTCCTATGAATACGATGCCAGCTACGCCGAGATCCTAGGGCCCTACACCGCCACTATGAACGACTACGTGCGCAGGGAGCTGAAGTATGAAACCGATCTTCCCTACGAAATCCTCACCGGGAAAGTGCGTCCCTGGGATTACACCACGCATCAAAATCAGTACGTGAACGTAGCGGAACGCCTCCGGGAGGCCATGACCAAGAACCCGGATCTCAAAGTGTTCGTGGCGAATGGTTACTACGACCTGGCCACACCTTACTTTGCCACCGAGTACACCTTCAGTCGTCTGGGGCTGGATCCGACCCTTCGAGACAACGTCACCATGGCTTACTACGAGTCCGGTCACATGATGTACATCCATCAGCCGTCGCTCGTAAAGATGAAGGCCGACCTCAAAGCCTTCGTGGAAAGCGCACTTCCAAGGTAGCTGTGCACAACAAGGCCAAAGGCGCTGAAGCACATAGGGACAGGTCTAACTCAGACAGTCCTCGCGTTTTGGTTTCTAATAGAAGAGCGGGCGCAAGGCCACCTTTTCACCGGAGAGGGAAAGGCAGAGAGCCTCTCCTTGTGAAAAGTGCCCTCGCACCCGCTCTCAAGCCTAGACCAAAACGCTGCGGAACTCGCGACCTGTCCCTTGTGACTTCATCGCCTTTGCGCTGAGGAAGCTCTGCTAGGGGAGGGAGCTTTCCGCGAGGGCGATATCGTCGCGCTGCAATTCTTCGATGGCGCGGAGGGGAAACACGATTCCATGATTGACCGCATCCCGCGGAATCATGGGGCGTGCCGTTTCTTCAAGAGCTTTGATGCCAAAGCCGGAGGCGACGGAGCCGAGATCGGAGATCATGATGGCGACACATCCGGTCACCACCGCACAGGACATGGACGTCCCGGTGC
>JABDJR010000380.1 GCA_013003415.1 Candidatus Eiseniibacteriota bacterium
GTGTTGTAGCGCTCGATAAAAAGGTCCCAGGTAAAGTCACCGTCGCGATCGAGAGGGACTTCTTTCAGCAAGTAGTAACGCAGGGGATCGGGACCGAACTTGTCCGCCGCCTCAAGAGGATCGACGATGTTGCCCAGAGACTTGGAGAGCTTTTCTCCCTTGAAGGTCACCCAACCATGCCCAAGGACCTGCTTTGGCAAGGCAACTCCGGCACTCATCAACATGGCCGGCCAAATGATGCAATGAAAGCGGGTGATGTCCTTCCCAATGACATGCAAGTCGGCAGGCCACCACTTCGCAAACGCATCGGCCTGATCAGAATCGCCGTATCCGACTGCAGTGGCGTAGTTGATCAGCGCATCAAACCAAACGTAAATGCGCTGCGTCTCGTCGATGGGAAGAGGCACTCCCCACCCACTCCCGGGGCGGGATACCGAAATATCTTCTAGCCCACCCTCAATGACCTTGAGGATTTCGTTTCGTCGAGATGAGGGAACCAGCCATTCGGGGTTATTCTGGTAAAGCTCAAGCAAAGGTTTTTCGTAAGCGGAGAGCTTGAAAAAATAATTCTCTTCTTCAATCCAGTCGGGTTCGGTTTGGTGAACCGGGCAATTCCCATCGACCAAATCTTTCTCTTGCTTGAAGCCCTCGCAGGATACGCAGTAGTAGCCTTCGTACTTGCCCTTGAAAATGTCGCCACGCTCGTGAATGGCCTGAAACATGGTTTGCACCGCGCGGTGATGTCGCGCTTCGGTGGTGCGAATGAACACGTCGTAAGAGCAAGAGAGCTTGTCCCAAACCTCGCGAAACTTGGTCTCCATGAGATCGGTGTAGGCGTGGGGATCCATGTCCTTGGCCTTAGCCGCCTTTTGCACATTGAGGCTGTGCTCGTCGTTCCCAAGAAGAAAGTGCACGTCGTGCCCGATCATCCGGTGGTATCGGGCCAGGGCGTCGGCGGCAATCTTCTCGTAGGCCGTCCCCAAGTGAGGCGTGGAATTCACGTAATCGATGGCACAAGTGATATAAAATTTTTCTGCGTCACGCATAGCGTGTCTCACTCCAATTTCCTAAGAAACGACGGTTATCCAACTGGAATCGCGGTCCGATCGTGAAGTTTTTCAATAACATCCCTCAAGATGAGCGGAAGATAAACATTACCCCGTAGCGCTCGTCTCGCTTCCTTAAGCACCGCCATACGCCGCTTGATTTCAGGAATAGTCAGGGACCGGGCGTGCTCCCGCACCAAAGCTTCTGCATCGCGGTTCGCCAGAGGAACAGAGCTACCGGCCAGCACCCTCAAAACATCTCCCAACCAGAGATCGCCAAAATCGAACAGCCGCTCAATAAGGACCCGGTCTTTCATGGCGACGAGATCGGCCACCGCTAAATGGGATTCGGGCGAGTCGGGGAGCAAATTCAAGAATCGGACCGCCCGATCTCGTTGCTCAACCACCTCTTCCTCGACCAAACCAGTTGCACGAGAAAGGCTGCCCTGAGCCAATGCGGCCGCGAGCTGCGCTTCTTTCTTGCTTGGAGGCTCCGCCAACTTCTCCTGGAGAAGGGCCACAATTTCGTCTTCGGTTAGATCTCTAAAACGCAAGGCCTGACAACGAGACAGAATGGTGTCGAGCAAGGCCCCCGGGTTTGAAGTACACAGGATCAACAAGTTCCCCGGACGCGGCTCTTCTAAAATTTTAAGCAAGCTGTTGGCCGCAGCATCGGTCATGCGGTCGGCCTCAGAGATCACGAACACTTTGGTGCGTGCTTCCACCGAATGCATGCCCGCCTGATGACGTAACTCGGCCACACTTCCCGCCCGCGTATCTTTGTCGCGGCCAATCGCAATGGACGCGGCGGTGGAAAAGTGAAACCGAAAGATTCCCGGCTCAAGCCGCTCGTCGAGCTGCTTGCGAATTTCTTCCGCTCGTTTGCCTCCCTTAACACTTGCCGGCATCGGAAAGTGCCAATGCAAATCGGGATGTTGCAGGCGCTCGTACTTGCGACACGGGCTGCACGCACCGCAAGGATCGCCTTGGGTGGCTTCCAAACAGTTCAGCCGCTGGGCAAGGGCAAACGCGGTTGTGGTCTTTCCGACTCCGGGAGAGCCGTGAAAGATATAGGCATGGGGTAATCGGTCTCGCTCGAGGGCTCCCTCAAGCAGGCGATGGACGCTTTCCTGACCGATAACCTCTGAGAATTTGGGCATCGGGGGATTCTACCAGCAACCTAGGGGGTTGGCTGCCCCTTCGCCTCGGTCACCGAGCTAGGACGGGTCCATCCGTGGGCCCGGAGCCATTCCTCGGCCGATTTGCGGTTGTCCTCGAAGATGAGGAAGGTCACTTCGTCCCCCTCCTGAAAATTCATCTTGTTGTTCACGGGCACAACCTCGCTCTTCCGGTGGCGAACCAGAGGAAGCATGTCGTTTTCGGACCCCGTGAGTTTGGTGGAGTTGTCGTACAAAACAACCTCGCCCATGGTGGTAAGCAGCCACTTCTCTGGGGTGGCCGAGCCTCGGTTGACTCGAAGGCTCCACAGATCGATATCGCGCTCTTGCCCAAAGAGTACGGTTCCATGAGCTTTTTCCACCATCTCGTTGGTGATGTGCCCCTTGTGAAAGTGCAAGCCAACGTAGTTCTTCGGGATTTTGAACTCTTCACTCGCCTTCGTCGAAAAGAGGAGGTTCACGCTTTCGTTGGGAGTTACGGACACCGAGGCGTCGAAAGAATCGAGCTGCGCTCGTTGGAGGATGCGCTCTTCAAGCGCGTTTCCGAATACAACCTTAAATCCCTGGTCTTGTGCCGACTTAATACCGTCCGCGTTGGAATCTAAGAAGAGAACCGACTGTCCGGCATCGCGAAGAATCTTGCCGATTACCAAACCAAGATCGAGAGTTCCGAGAATGGCATAGCCGTTACGCGGGGGTCGACGCACGCCAAGAACTTGGGCGACCACGCCACCGGTGAGTCCCTGCACCAAGACCGTCACCGCAATCACCAGGAAGACCATCGCGGTGAGCGCACGCCCACCCTCGATTCCGGCCGCCGTAAGCGTGACTTCAAAAAAGGACGCAACCGCGGCCGCCACGATACCTCGAGGGGCCATCCATGCCATGAAGGACTTCTCGCGAAACGTGAGATCGGAACGTATGGTTCCCACCAAAATGTTGATGGGACGCACGATGAGCATCAGGGCTAGCACGGTCATGAGGCCGGGCATTCCCAGTTCCTTGATGTCGTCGAGGCGCACGTTCGCCGAGAGCAACACGAAAAGGAGGGCAATGAGCATCATGGTGAGCTGCTCTTTGAACTCCATGAGTTCGTGGAGAGAATCGGAACGCACATTCCCCACAACCAGACCGGCTACGGTCACCGTGGCAATGCCGCTCTCCGGAAGAAGGGCATTGCTGACGTGAAACAGAGCCAGCACCCAGGCCAAGGTAAACGTATTGTGCATGCCTTCGGGGATCAGCCACTTCGGCCTGAGCAGGTACGCCAGGAAGAACCCACCGGCAAGGCCCAGCCCGGCACCGAGGCCCAGGCGCCCCGCTACCGCAAGAAAGCCGGAAGCCACTTCCGATCCGCTTGGTTGAATGGCAACTTCCAAAGCCACCACGGCAATGATGGCGCCAATGGGATCAATGAGAACGCCTTCCGCCTCGAGGACGGTTGATAGTTTAGGGCTCAGCTTGATCCGTCGGAGAAGGGGGGTGATCACCGTAGGTCCGGTGACGATGACAAGGGTGCCGAAAAGAATCGAGAGGCGCCAATCCCAACCCATGATCCATTTGGCGGCGAGCGTCCCTCCGATAGCGGTAACAATCGCTCCGGTGGTAATGAGCTGACGAATACTGTTGGATTCGCGTTTGAGGCGGCGAATATTGAGGTTCATCCCGCCTTCGAACAGGATTACCGCGACGGCAAAGCCAACAAGACTCTGGAGAGTGCCGTCAAGAAGCTCGGGGCGGACAATATTAAGTCCGTCGGGACCGAGAATGGCACCCGCCGCAAGCAGCAGAACGATGCCGGGAAGCCGCAGGTGATGAGCCAGAGCTTGGCAGAAGAGGCCTGCTGCAAGCGCAATCGAGATTGTAAAGGCCGGATCGGTAAAGCCGCCGCCGTGGCCGGTTTCTGCGCTCATCTGTTTTTCAGGCCTCCCATAGATTCCCGGTAGGGGAAGACTATAGCCGAGTCCGGCGAGCTACGGAACAGTCTTGGGGAGAAGGGGAACTCTAGGGGCCGCCGATGCTTGCTCGGCCGGCCCCTAGAACTCTCTACCCGCCTCGACTAGCGGATCTTGGGCGGGCCAAGCACCTCTTTTAGAGCCGCTCGAATCTCCGGTTCTTTAATGAGGTGGTTGTCGAGTACCTTTTGAGGCTTGTCGGTGTTTGGCGCAAGGAACACGAGCCCGTGAGACTGGACCCCGTAGGTGTTCTGCAGGAGATTCCTGTTTTCGGGGGTGGTGGCGTTTTCGATATCGGTTTCGACCACACCCGGAAACTCCTTTTCCATCCCCCTTACAATGCCGGTGATCTTGGCACAGTAAGGACATCCGGGAAGGGCGTAGTACACCATCTTGGTGGTGTAGGTATCGGGAGTGTCGTCGGCAACCTCAGCCTCTTTGGAGCTGCAGGCGGCAAAGGTAAACGCGAAAGCGAAGACGGTGAGCAAAATAACGGATCGCATCTTTTCTCTCTTTCAGCGACCAACTTTGCAGATGGGATCGCTTAAGGTCGTAACCAAACTTCGGGGTTTTCGGCTTCGCTCCCCGATCGTATTTCAAAATGGAGACAGGTGCCCTTGAGGCTTCCTGTATCTCCAACCGAGCCCACAACTTCTCCGGGCTCCACCACGTCTCCTTCGGCCACGTGAGTGGCGGAAAGATGGGCGTAAATCGAGTAGTAGCCTCGACCATGGTTGATAATAACGCTTTGTCCGTATCCTGGCAGCCACTTGACTAAGTCCACAACTCCGTCACCCACCGCACCCACCGCAGAACCGTGGGCGGCGGCGATATCGATGCCGTTGTTTAAAGTTATGGTTTTGTACTTGGGATGCTCGTGGCGCCCAAATGAGGAGATAACCTCCCCTTGAACCGGCCAGGGCAGGACTCCCTTATTGCGGGCGAAGTTTTCGCGATCCAGCTTGGTCAGGATCGGGTCGTTACGACGAAGCGATTCTTTTCGCTTTCGTTCCAATTCGGCAAGGACCCCTTGTAGCCGCTCCGCAGCTTGATCCAATTCGGCTGCGGCCTGCTCGCTTTGGGCGCGTTTCGATCGTACGGTCGTGAGGTCGTTTTCTCGACGGGAGCGAAGATCTTTCAGTCGCTTGCTCTCGTTGGTTTTCTCGATTTGGAGCTGCGCCACTTCGAGCCTCTGTTTCTCAAGGTCGAAAAGGGCCTGCTTGACCTCGGCCTGTTTCTCTTGAACCACGGCAATGTTGTGCTTTTCTTGTTCCAGTACGCGGTTCATGAAGACCGAACGTTGAACGATATTGGAAAAACTGGTGCCGGAAAGAATGACCTCAAAGGTTCTGGATTTTCCGCGTTTGTAGGTGGTGCGGAGTTGGTTTCGCAAATTCTCTTTGCGTCCCTCAAGATCTTTCTGGGCGCCTTGGAGTCGCTTTTCGGTGCGGCCCATTTCGTCACCCAAAATAGCCTCGCGCTGTTCCAGCTCGCGAATGTAATTTCGCGTGGCGTTGATCGCCTGCTCGTCTTTGGTAAGGCGATCAATAATGTTCTTCTCTTGTTTGGAAAGCTGACCCGCTTCTTTGCGAAGTTTGGCCGCCTCGCGCTTCAGCCGTTCCAACTTTTCTTGGCTCTTAGAGATTTCGGTTTCGAAATCTTGGGCCGGGGAGTTGGTAATCGCTCCTCCTGCCAGCAAGAAAACAGCAACCATACCCGGGATAACTTGGCGAAGCCGAAAGTTGGTGAAGGACTGCAGAAATCTCTTCAACCTTAGATCCCCACGCGACGGAGCACCTGTCGCAAGCTAAAGGCACTGCCCATCAGACCAAGCAACACCGCAAACCCAACAAAGGCCGCGCACCACAGCGGGGATATGAACTGGATCCCGTCCATTTCGCGAGATAAAAAGGTGGTGGCGCCAAAAAGAAGACCCAAGGCTAGCAGCCCGGCCATGAGACTCTGCAGCACGCCTTCGCTTAGGAAGGGAAGGCGAATGAAGTTTTCGCTGGCGCCAACCAGCTTCATCACTTCGATCAAATCGTCGCGGGCGAGGACGGTGAGTCGCACCGTGTTGGCGACAATCGCCACAATGGAAAGGGCAACCGCAATACCAATGGCAATCGTGATCATCATCACAATCTCGGCGAAGTCATCGAGTTTTTGGACCCAGTCACCGCCCGTAATTACTTCATCAACTTCTTCCCAGGCGCGAACCTCATCGGCCATAACGTTGATGGTGAGGGCGTCCCGGAAATTGGGCTTGAAGAACACTTTGTAGGCGTCGGGCAGAGGATTCCCCCCAACCGCTTCCAAGAGGCCCTCGGCCTCCATAGTGGTTGAGAACTCTTCCCAGGCCTGCTCTTTGGTTACGAATTCAAATCGATCAACCGCGGGATGCATTTGCAGGCGATTTTCGATGGGTAGGCGATCATCTTCCGTAAGCCCCGGGTTCAAGTAAATGGCAACTTCTTTACGATTTTCCAACCCGTTCAGCACATCCAAGATGTTGTAAGAAACCACGAGAAAGGCGCCAAGGACCAAAAGACCGGCTGCCATGGTGATAACCGCAGTGAAGGTCATGCCCCGATGGCGGTTCATGCCCCGCCAACCCTCGGTGGTTAAGTAGCGAAAGGTACGCATTTTCATCGGGCGGCCACTCCTCTAAGGGGGTCGACCCAATCTTCGACGATGGTTCCGTTGTCCAGCCGCACATAGCGTTCGCCCGAGTTCTCGACCAGCTCCATTTTGTGCGTGGCCAAGATCACCGAGGTCCCCGCTTTGTGTATGCGACGGATGGTGTTGATGATGTCTTCACTGGTGTAGGGATCGAGGTTCGCCGTGGGCTCATCAGCCAAAAGCACAAACGGGCGGTTTGAAATGGCGCGAGCCAGAGCCACGCGCTGTTGTTCTCCGCCGGAAAGCTCCGTGGGGAAAGCCTCGTCTTTATGGCCCAATCCCACTTGATCCAAAACATTGTTCACGCGATCGCGAATTTGGTAGTCGCTGTAGTTGCCGAAGAGACGTAAGGGCAAGGCGACATTTTCAAAAACCGATCGGTCTTGGAGCAATCGAAAGTCTTGAAAGACCATGCCCACACGTCGGCGCAGGGTCAGAATCTTTTTGCGAGTCATCCCTGCGGTGGTAAACCCCGCCACCACCACTTCACCATGGGTGGGGAACTCTTGCATGAGAATCAGCTTCAGAAGCGTGCTCTTGCCCGCTCCACTGGCTCCCACCAAGTACACAAACTCGCCGTCCTCGAGCGTGAGATTCACGTCCTCCAATGCGGGAGGAACCTCGGGACGATACTGCTTCGTCACATGGAATAATTTGATCATGATGTCTCTTTGGATAGACGCATGCCTGTTGGGGATACAGGTGCCACCGTGGCGAACCCCCCTCCAAAGGTTTTCGGCTACGTCTAGGCTGTCCCTCAGCAGAAAAACCGCAAAATTCAACGCTTTACCCCGGTCATCCCTGTCGGGGAGGCGTTTCACCAGAATCTTCGATTGTTCTACCAAGGCGTTGGGCTGGAATCGGTAATGTAGCACACCCCTTCCGGGGTGGGCAGTAAACTTGGAGCAATCTTTCAAGTTATTGATGTACCATAGCTTAAGAGATTCGTTGCGCTTTACGGAGCTTGACGGAACCCGGGATTGGGCCTAAGGTCTCGCCTCACTTTTTTGGGGGACGGATGAATCTAACCGAACGAGCGGTCATCTCATGAAAATACGCGCGGTAATCCGCGTGATGGGCTTCATCGCCGTTGCGGTGGGAATAGCTTTGCTCGCTCCCATCGGTCTTGCGTTCTATCAGAACTCCCCTGACCTCAAAAGCCTCCTCTTTTCTTCAGCGATTCCGCTCCTTCTGGGACTAGCCGCCCTAGTGACCACCAGAGGCGGTCGGGTCGATCTTGGAACGAAAGATGGATTTGCCATTGTGACCTTTGGGTGGTTGGCTGCCGCTCTCTTCGGAGCCCTTCCTTATTTTCTAAGCGGTGCGATCGAAGATCCCGCGAGCGCCTTCTTTGAATCGATGAGCGGCTTCACCACCACCGGCTCCACCATTCTCACGGACATCGAAGCCATGCCTCCAAGTCTTCTTTTGTGGCGCAGTTTGACCCAGTGGATCGGCGGAATGGGAATTGTGGTGTTGTCGGTCGCGGTACTTCCGATGTTGGGTATTGGAGGTATGCAGCTCTACCGAGCCGAGATGCCGGGACCGACAAACGATCGACTGACCCCACGAATCCAATCGGCAGCAAAAACACTGTGGGGGATTTATCTCGGACTCACTGTTCTGTGCGCAGGTTTGCTGTTTGCCTGCGGCATGAGTGTTTTTGATGCGATTAACCACGCATTCTGCACAATAGCCACCGCCGGCTTCTCCACCAAAAACGGCAGCATCGGATCTTTTAACTCGGTCTATATCGAGGGCGTGGTGATCTTTTTCATGCTGGTTTCCGCCACCAACTTCTCTCTTCACATGTGGATCTTCCGACGTCGCGCACCACGGTACTTCAAGAACGAGGAGTTTCGGCTCCTCTGCGTGATCACACTCCTAGCCGTCACATTCATTGCCGCACTCCTCTACTTCCGAGACGATTACGCTATTGGTCAGAGCGTTCGCCAGTCTCTATTCCAAGTTGTCTCGATCCTGACGACAACCGGTTTCGGAACCGCAGACTATCTTTCATGGGGATTCGGTACACATATTGTTCTGTTTTCTCT
>JABDJR010000382.1 GCA_013003415.1 Candidatus Eiseniibacteriota bacterium
CTGCCTACCTCTTCGACGTGACCACCGGAAACCAGCTCTTCAAACTAACCGCCACCGATGCCGCAGCAACTGATCTGTTTGGTTACTATTCGGCCATCAGCGGTAACATAGCCGTTGTAGGAGCCTATTTAGACGACGATGCCGGTAGCGCTTCCGGTTCGGCCTACCTCTTCGACGTGACCACAGGGAATCAGCTCTTTAAGCTCACGGCCAGCGATGCTGCGGCAGGCGACTTCTTTGGCATCTCCGTAGGCATTAGCGGCAACGTTGCTATTGTCGGGGCGTGGTTCGACGATGATAACGGTGTCGATTCCGGTTCGGCCTATCTTTTCGATGTCACCACCGGGAACCAGATCTTCAAGCTGACCGCCACCGATGGTGCCGCCAATGACAGCTTTGGTCGTTCGGTGGCTATTAGCGGAAACATTGCCATTGTGGGGGCCTATCAAGACGACGATGGTGGTTCCAATTCCGGCTCTGCCTACCTCTTCGACGTGACCACCGGAAACCAGCTCTTCAAACTAACCGCCACCGATGCCGCAGCAACTGATCTGTTTGGTTACTCTTCGGCCATCAGCGGTAACATAGCCATCGTGGGAGCCTATTTAGACGACGATGACGGTTCTTCTTCAGGTTCCGCCTACCTCTTCGATGCGACCACAGGAAACCAGCTCTTCAAACTGACCTCCAACGATGCTGCCGCAGTTGACATTTTCGGTTTCTCTGTTGGCATCAGCGGCAATGTCGCCATCGTGGGAGCCCGGACTGACGACGATGGGGGTAGCGATTCCGGCTCGGCCTACCTCTTCGACGCAACCTCAGGAGTCGAGATCTCTAAGCTCACTGCCAGCGATGCCGCCAGTAGCGACCTGTTCGGTTGGTCCGTCGGCATCGACGGAAGTACTGCCATCGTGGGAGCGGTTAGTAACGACGACGCCGGTTCCAATTCCGGTTCTGCCTACCTCTTCGATGCTAGCTTCGTTCCTCCCACTCCCGTCCGACTCACGGCGTTCGGGGTCAAGAGAACGGATCACACCGCTCTTCTGACCTGGTCGGTCGAGGACGCGGTGAATCACCTTGGCTTCAATGTATACCGTGGAGCCACGGAAGAAACGCGGGTACAGGTTTCAGACCGCCTCTTCTCCGGCCAATCCCGCTACGAGTTCCCTGATGCAACTGCTCCCGCAGAAAGAACGAACTACTGGCTCGCCGAGATCAGCCGCACCGGACAGACAAGTTGGCACGGCCCTGTGGTACTCGAAGCCGCCTCGTTTGGGGTTGGGGTAACGCTCCATGCCCAGCCCAATCCCTTTGGTTCAAGCGCGAGCATTAGCTTTGCTCTAGAAGATCCCGGTTTTGCTCGCGTGAGCGTTCTCGGTATTCAGGGGCGCCAGGTGAAAACTCTGCTCCAGGGAATGCAGCCTGCGGGTAGTCGAACCCTTCAGTGGGATGGATCCAACGAAAACGGAGCGCGGGTCGCACCCGGTGTGTACTTCCTGAAACTTGAGACTCAGGAAACCGTTCGCACACAGAAGATCGTGTTCAAACCATAGAAGAACACGACACCATGCAGTGAATTGAGATGGAATGACGTGAGGGGTTCGGTACTAAACCGGGCCCCTCATGCTTTGGGTCGAAGCTAGCCCTTTAGGTAGTCGAGTACATCTTTGGCGGTGTAGTTCAATTCGTCGGGCTTCATGAACTTGCGTAGCCCTTGAAGCCCGTCTCCTGCCGTAAGGAGCGGCGGCTCGACATAGCCATCCTTCCGCTGTTGAGGATAACCCGCAGTAGCAAGTAAGTTGTTACACAGGCAAGTTCGGCCGATCGTCTCTTCAGACTTCCCGCCTTGAGCCAAAAACTGCTTCTCCGGCGCACTTGCGCACCGAAAACCAACCTCGCCATCTTCCCGCTTGTAGGCTTGTCGCAGCATTCCCAGATCGCACAAACGTTCTCGTTCCGCGTAGGTCTTGGAATCGGAGATGGTGTTCTCTACCTGAACCACTTTGAACGGAAACCCGGTTGGAGACACGCGGGAACTGGTTTGAACTTCGACACCCTCTGCGATCACCTTCCTTAGAACGCTGTCTTTTAGATCCGAACGCATTCCCGATTCCTCACAGTAGGCGAAGGCCGTACCCACTTGAACCCCCGTTGCCCCTGCTTCCATTGCCCTCTGAATCTCCTCGGGATCGTCATAACCCCCGGCCACCCAAAAAGGAAGACCCAGCTCCTTGATCTTCTCTAAATCAACAACATCCTTCTCCCCGTAGCGAACCTCTCCGTTACCATTGGTGCCCTCTCGGCCCCTAGGTGGCGCATTGTGTCCGCCTGCGACCGATGTCTCTACCACAAAGCCATCGATCTTCTTCTTAGCCTGACGGATCAAGGACTTGGCAAGGACAACCGATGACACGATGGGCAGAAACCGAGGACGTTTTAGCCTTGGGTAGCCTTCGGGTATGGAAGGAAAGAGTCTTCTCGGGTCAAAGCACACCCTAAAATCGTCCTCCCGAGAAACGTTTCGCACCTCAAGGCGATAGCGCACCGACTCATGATGCTCCAGCCCATCGAGAACGCTAGGAATTTGCCAAGGAACACCTGCTCCTATAAGCAGATAATCCACACCGGCCAGCATCGCTCCATAGATCGAACTTAGGATCGGGAGCTGAACCTTCTCCAACAGGTTAATCCCTACCGGATTGCTATGACCCTCTTTGGCCAAGAAAACTTCAGCAAAGTTAGCCATCGTGGTCAGCTCTTGAAGAGACGCAGCCGGTTCGAGTGTCCACATCGCCGGGCGTTTGTAAGTGACTGGCGTGGTGGGGGCTTCAGGAATGAAGTACCTTTTTAGGAGCCGCCGCACCGGTTCTTGGAAAGGGAACGCACCAAGCGCACGACGGACATGACCGCCAATGTCTCCGTTCATCAGGCGAGAGATCATGACCACGCCGATGCCGGTTCCCGAAACGACTCCAAGCTCACCCGACTCAGAGACTGCCTTAGCGAGTTTCCAGTTGGAAATCGCGACGCCCATCCCCCCCTGAATAATTCTAGGATGCTTCAACGTGTTCGAACCGGGCAGAGAAGTGACGCAAGAAACGCGGGGCCTCGACAATTCTTAGTCCTCCAATTTCTTTCCGTCGCCGGAAAACGTCAACCACCGTCTCGACCACGTAGTCCATGTGACTTTGGGTGTAGACTCTTCGGGGAATCGCCAGCCGCACAAGCTCCCAGTGGGCGGGGGTTTCTTCCCCCGTACGAGGATCGAGACCGAACATTACGCTCCCAATCTCTACCGCGCGGATACCACCCTCTCGATACAGTTCAACCGCGAGGGATTGCCCAGGGTACTGAAGGGCCGGCACGTGAGGCAGGAAGCGGCTCGCATCCAAATAGACCGCATGCCCACCCGCAGGTTTAGCCACCGGAACTCCGGCTTCGTCGAGGGCTCGCACAACATACTCGGTCGAGGCAATGCGGTAGCGGAGATAGTCCTCATCGAGGACTTCCTGGAGACCAACCGCAATGGCATCCAAATCTCGTCCCGCCATGCCCCCGTAGGTTGAAAAGCCTTCGGTCAAAATTAGAAGTTCGCGCTCCTTGGTGGCCAAACTTGCGTCGTTGGTACAAAGGAATCCACCAATGTTGGCAAAGGCGTCTTTCTTCGCCGACATGGTGCAGCCGTCGGCCAGCTCAAACATCTCTTTGGCGATCTCTCGAACCGTCTTGTCCGCGTAGCCCGGCTCGCGTCTTTGAATGAAGTACGAGTTCTCGGCGAACCGACACGCATCGATATAGAAAGGGATCTTGTTCTCATGAGCCAAGGCACTGACGGCCCGCAGGTTCCCCATGGAAACCGGCTGTCCGCCTCCCGAGTTGTTGGTCACGGTGAGCATGATGAGAGGAATCCTGTCCGCGCCGTACTTCGAGATCACCTCGCGCAAGGCGACCACGTCCATGTCGCCTTTGAAGGGTGCGTCCGAACTTAAATCTTCGGCCTCCCGGCAGGGCAAGTCGAGAGCTGTGCCCCCCACGAACTCGATATTGGCTCGTGTGGTATCGAAGTGTGTGTTGTTGGGAACCACATCTCCAGGCTTCACCATGAGGTTGAACAAGATGCGTTCGGCGGCTCGCCCCTGGTGAGTCGGCACTACATGGGCAAACCCAAACACATCGTCGACGGCTTCTTTAAAGCGAAACCAACTGCGGGCTCCAGCATAGGATTCGTCCCCACGCATCATGGCCGCCCAGCCTTCCGAAGACATGGCCGATGTTCCGGAGTCGGTGAGTAGGTCCACCAGCACATCTTCGGCCCGCAGAAGAAACGGATTGAAGCTCGCTTCGCGAATGAGCCGATCTCTCTCGGCGAAGTCGGTCATCTTGATAGGTTCGACGGTCTTGATCCGAAAAGGCTCAATAATGGTTTTGGCAGTCACAAGCTACAACACCCCTCTGGCCTGCTGATCCCGCTCAATCGAGCGAAACAGCGCGCCAAAGTTTCCTTCCCCAAAAGAAAAGTGATTCTCGCGCTGAATCATCTCGATGAAGATGGGGCCGATGATGTTCTTGGTAAAGATCTGTAGCAGGTAACCCTCGTCATCACCGTCTACAAGAACGTTGTGATTCCGAATCCGGGCACGGTCTTCCCGAACGTTGGGAACGCGATCGAATACGGTGTCATAGTACTCGTCGTCAATATCGAGAGTTTCGATGGAGCTGCCGGAAAGCCGATCCAGCGAGCCCAGCAAGTCTATGGTCAGAAACGCTATGTGTTGCACACCGGGGCCATCGTATTCGCGCAGATATTCTTCGATCTGCGACGCCTCTTCCGTTCCCTCGTTGATAGGAATGCAGAAACTCCCATCCGGGGAGCGCAGCGCAAAAGAGGTCAGACCAGTCTTTGCCCCACGAATGTCGAAGTAACGAACCTCGGTAAATCCAAAAATCTTCTTGTAGAAGTCGGCCCACACGTCGCGCGTGCCTTTGACCACGTTGTTTGTAAGATGATCGATAGCAAGGAAACCTTTGTCCCTCACAATCACCGGAGCCTCTAGATCGACGAAGGCTTCGAGGTAGGAGCGGTTCGGCTCAATGAAGTAGATGAGCGACCGACCAATACCGAAAATGGCAGGCGCATCTTTGTAGATGGTCTCGAAACTGGCGGTTTCTGCCCCCCGCTCAACCGCCCCGCTCATGGCTCGGGTGCTATCGGCCACACGCCAACCCATGGAGCAGATGGAGGGGCCGTGGGCTTTGGAAAACTCCGCCGCCTGAGTGCCGGCCTCCCGGTTTAGGAGGAAAACCATGTCGTTCTGACGATACAGCACAATGTCGCGATCGCGGTGTCGTTGCAGTTTGGAGAAGCCAAACTCAAGAAAGAGCCGGTCTAGTTTTTCCGGTTCGGGGCTTGCGAATTCAACAAACTCAATCCCGTTTAACCCGCAGGGGTTCTCTTGAGAAATCTCGTCGACAAATTGGGACTTGTTCATAGCTTGACTACCTCCTCCCTCAATTCTTCTTTCTGAGCTGGCTCTTTATCCATCCAGCTCTGCCAGTACTCCACCATCTCGAGGTCTGAGGCTACTTTGGTAGGACGCAAGGGATTCCGGGTATCCACCATGATCGCCTTTTCCTCGGTCCGCTTTGCGTCCCTGCTTCGCTCGATGGCCTTCGGGTGTGGTCCGTGGTGCACACCCTGGGGATGGAAGGTCACCGTGCCCGCCTCAATCCCCGCACGGCTAAAGAACTCACCGTCGTGGTAGAAGATCACTTCGTCGTAATCAATGTTGGAGTGATAGAACGGTACTTTGATTGCTCCCGGATCTCCCGTCTCAAGGCCTCGGGGAAGGAAACTCACAATGACAACATTGTTGGCCACAAACGTTGCATGAGCTGTTGGCGGTAGGTGGTATCGCTCGCTCATCACCGGTCGAATGTCGCGAATGTTGATTTTGCTGACCGTCAGCGTGCCCTTCCAGCCAACGACATCAATCGGGTTGTAAGGATAAAAGTACGAGGTGAGCTCACCATCGCGCTGGATTCGTAGCTCCCACTCTTTCCGGTAACCCTCATCCGGTGCTTGCTCGGGGGTGGGCACTTCAAGCATGGAAGGATCAAAGAGCGCATGCTGCCCAAGCAAACCGCGATCCGGTAAAGACACCGGGCCCGTGGTTTGGATCACAAAGAGTTTGGTTTCCAAAATGGGCCAAAGTCGATACACGGTGCCTCTCGGAATCACCAAGTAATCGCCAGCCTCGTAG
>JABDJR010000463.1 GCA_013003415.1 Candidatus Eiseniibacteriota bacterium
CCTGAAGCCCGTGGTGGTCATCAATAAGGTCGACCGAGACGGCGGGCGACCCGATGAAGTCTTGAACGAAGTCTTTGACCTGTTTGTCGATCTGAAGGCCGACGACAATCAGCTCGACTTCCCCACCGTATACGCAGCCGGTCGCGACGGGTGGGCAATCACCGATTTGAAAGACAAGCGAACCGACCTTTCCCCCCTCCTTGAAACCATCATCGAGCATATTCCCTCACCGGAAATCCAAGAGGGCCCCCTCCAAATGCTGATCACGGCTCTGGACTATAGCGACTATGTCGGCCGCATCGGTGTCGGACGTATCTTCCGAGGCTCCCTGCATCTCAAAGATCGGGTAACTCAGTGTCATCGCGACGGAACCACCTCCAACGCGTCCATCAAACAGATCTTTGTTTTCGACGGACTTGGTAGGAGTGAAGTTGAAGAGGTGAGCTGCGGCGATATTTGTGCGGTGGTTGGGCTAGAGAGTGTCGATATTGGAGACACCCTCACCGACCCCGAACACGTCGATCCCTTGCCGATCATCGCCATCGACGAGCCTACGTTGACCATGCAATTCATGGCGAACAACAGCCCCAACTATGGCTCTGAAGGCAAGTACGTCACGAGCCGGCAGTTGAGAGAGCGTCTGCTTAAAGAAACCGAACGCGACATGGCCTTACGGGTTGAAGAAACTACAAGCGCTGACACCTTCCGAGTTTCCGGACGGGGCATCTTGCACCTGTCGATTCTCATGGAGAACATGCGTCGCGAAGGTTACGAGATCATGGTGGGGCAACCTCGCGTGATCTTCAAAGAGATCAACGGTAAGAAGGCAGAACCGGTAGAGGTTCTCACGGTCGATGTTCCCGAAGGGCATGCGGGGACCGTCATTGAATATGTTGCCACCCGCCGTGGCGATCTCATCACCATGGAGCAGCGTGATGGCCGCACCCATCTTGAGTTCCATATGCCCAGCCGCGGATTGATTGGCTTCCGTAGTCACATGCTACGGGCTACCTCCGGCGAAATTGTCTTACATCACCGGTTCTATCAGTACGAGTACTTCAAAGGATCCATCCCCGAACGCCAAACCGGCTCCCTCATTTCCATGGCCGCCGGAGAAGTGAACGCCTACGCCCTCGATGCTTTGCAAGACCGGGGTAAGGCTTTTGTTGAGCCCGGAGAATCGGCCTACATGGGTCAGATCGTGGGCGAGAACAGCAAGGACAACGATCTTGTGGTGAACGCTCAGAAGTCCAAGAAGCTCACCAACATGCGGGCCGCCGGTTCCGATCGCAACATCAAGTTACCCCCGGCGGTGAAGTTCAGCTTGGAAGAAGCGCTTGAGTATCTGAAACAAGATGAGTGTGTAGAGATCACGCCTCATTCCCTACGACTCAGAAAGCTGATTCTCGATGAGAACGATCGCAAAAAGGCACAGAAAAAGGCCCTAGCCGGAGAGCCTGCCTAGCCCGATGGCCAAGAACGTTCGAAGACTCTATCTGGTCCTGGGAGACCAACTCGACGAGCACGCGGACTTCTTTGACGAATTTGATCCGGATCGGGACATGGTGTGGATGGCGGAGGTCGTCGAAGAGTCGACTCACGTGTGGTCTCACCAACATCGGATCGCACTCTTTCTTTCGGCCATGAGGCACTACCGAGAACGTTGTAAGGCTCTCGGTCGCCCCATCGAATACTCTGAGCTTGAAGACAACACGAAGCGAGTATCCTTCGCCGATGTCCTTACCGCGTCCCTAAAGAAACATAAACCCCAGGAAGTTCTGGTCCAGCAACCGGGCGACTATCGCGTGTTGGAGTCTCTGAGGGCAGCTTGCGCATCCTCTGGCTATACCCTGGAGGTTCGTCCGGAATCTCACTTTTATGACACCCTTGAGAGGTTCCGGGAGCATGCGGCGGGAAGAAAGCAACTTCGCCTGGAGTTCTACTATCGCGAGTTGCGGAAGCGTCACGATATTCTCATGGATGGGGGCAAACCCGTGGGAGGCGCTTGGAACTTTGACAAAGAGAACCGAAAAGCATTTTCCAAAAAGGGCCCGGGGCTCATTGTCCCTCCCCCCTCCTTTGATCCGGATGCCATCACAAAGCACGTTCTCGATACCGTGGCCAAACGGTTCTCCGAACATCCCGGAAACCTGGATAATTTCGATTGGCCCGTCACTCCCGAGCAGGCGCAAGCTGCCCTCGACGATTTCATTCGGAATCGCCTACCCCAGTTTGGCACTTACCAAGATGCCATGTGGCAGGACGAGCCTTTTCTGAACCACTCCCTCCTTGCCTCAGCCCTCAACCTAAAGCTCATCAACCCGCGCACCGTCGTGAACGCGGCCGTTGCCGCCTACGAAGAAAAACACGCGCCTCTCAACGCGGTTGAAGGCTTCGTGCGCCAAATCCTAGGCTGGCGCGAGTACGTCCGTGGCATTTACTGGATCAACATGCCCGCGTATGTGGAGTCGAACGCACTCGAAGCCACGGCCTCTCTTCCTTCGTTCTACTGGGACGGGGATATCGAGATGAAATGCCTGAGCCAAGCCATTGGCCAAACCTTAGAGCACGGCTACGCGCATCACATTCACCGTCTCATGGTGACGGGTTTGTTCGCTCTACTCTTAGGCGTTCGCCCCAAAGAAGTTCACGAGTGGTATCTGGCGATGTATGTCGACGCCGTGGCCTGGGTAGAGATCCCAAACACAATCGGGATGTCTCAGTATGCGGACGGGGGCCTCATGGCCTCAAAGCCGTATGTGGCCACGGGAAAGTACATCCAACGGATGAGCAACTATTGCAATGACTGCCCCTATATCCCTGCCGAAGCGGTCGGAGAAAACGCATGCCCCTTTACAACGCTCTACTGGGATTTCTTGGACCGAAATCAACCTAGTCTCTCTAGCAACCAGCGCATGGGACTGCAGTTACGAAATCTGGACCGCTTGGATGCCAGTCGTATCCAAGCCATCCGGAAGCAGGCGAAGTCGATTCGGAAACGGTTTTCCAAGTGATCTATCTTCTTGAAGAGCCAGATCGGGGCCTTCAAGCGTCCGGTTCTGCACTACAATCTCGCTATGGCAAAAGAAAAAGATCCCGCAAAAGCAATTGAAACCCTTTTTGAGCTGGAAGGGGGTCGCCTGCACAGTCTGGCCCGACGCTTTTGCAAAAATGAAGAAGAAGCCCAGGACCTCGTTCAAGACGTGTTTCTGAGCGCCCTGAAAAGCTGGGATCAATTCGACGGCCGTTCCAAACCTTCGACCTGGCTCTACACCATTGCCGCTCGTCGTTGTCAGCGAAACCAAAGGAAGCGCGCCGGGGAACCGGAGCAACTAGAGACCCTAGAAGAGTTGATGCCAAACGACGAGAAACCCATGGGGATCGTGCCGGAAGCATCCTCTCCGGAAGGCCAGCTCCTCCGAAAGGAAGCTCTTGAGAGCCTTGAAATGGCTATCGCTTCGCTTCCCGCTGACTTCAGAATGCCGCTCGTTCTCCGCGACATTGTGGGGCTCTCTGTCCGTGATGTGGCTTCGGTGCTGGGGTTGGAAGAGACCACGGTTCGCACCCGGGTCCACCGAGCTCGCCTCAAGACCCGCCAGGCCATCGAGAACGCGCTTCCCAAACAAGAGCTCCCCCCAACTCCCTACTCACAGCAAGTCTGCATCGACCTGTTGGCGGCCAAGCAGGAAGCCCTTGATCGTGGCGTTCCCTGCCCCATTGAGAACGAGGTCGTGTGTAGCCGCTGTCAGGCTCTCTTCTCGAGCCTCGATTTGGGGCAGGATCTTTGCCAAACCTTGGGAGAGGCCTCCGCTCCCAAAGAATTAGAGGCGCTAATTATGGGGCAAATTCGGGCATTTCGAGGAAGTTCCTAGGCCCAAGCACAAAATCAAAAAAACGATCAGGTTCTGGGGAACGTTTCCCGATTCCTTGTCTCCTAAGGGATGAAGGCGGCGATGTGCGCCCTAGAAATTGAGTCCTCAGAAAGGATTGCCCGATGATTTTTGAACAGTTTTATCTTGAATGTCTCTCCCACGCCTCCTATCTCATTGGTGACCAGACAACCGGAGACGCGGTGGTTGTAGATCCCCAGCGCGACATTGGCCCCTACCTTGAGGCGGCCACCAGCCTGGATCTGCACATCAAGTATGTGGTTCTCACTCACTTTCATGCCGACTTCGTTTCCGGGCACTTGGAGCTGGCCGAGAAAACCGGAGCTACCATCTTAATGGGCGCCAAAGCCGAGACGGAGTACGCGATGATGCCCGTCCGCGATGGTAACGACCTTTCCCTGGGCAAGGTTCGTCTTCAGTTTCTGGAAACCCCCGGACACACTCCCGAAAGCATCAGCGTGGTGGTTTATGAATCTGCGGATGCCGAACCCTACGGCGTACTAACCGGGGACGCCCTTTTCGTTGGAGACGTCGGCCGTCCTGATCTTCTGGCTTCTTTGGGATACACCAAAGATCAACTGGGTGAAATGCTCTACGACTCGCTGCACAACAAACTCATGCAGCTTCCGGATAACACACGCGTGTTTCCCGCTCATGGGGCCGGATCCATGTGCGGTAAGAATCTGGGAACCGAAAGAAGCACCACCATCGGCATTCAGAAACAACTTAACTATGCGCTGCAACCCATGAGTAAAGAGATGTTTTTGGGCATGGTGACTCAAGACCAACCGGCGGCCCCACGCTATTTTGTGCACGACGCGATTACCAACCGAAAGGTTCGCCACACCCTTTCCGAAACCCTAAAGCATGCGGACCCTCTGACGGCAGAGGAGACTCTCACCCTCATGGCCAAAGGACAGATTCTTCTAGATACCAGAGACCCCGATGTCTTCTCTATGGGACATGTCTTGGGAAGTATCAACGTCGGCCTCGAGGGTAAGTACGCAACCTGGGTTGGTTCGGTAATACGACCCGAAGAAAACATCATCGTGCTCACCGAGCCGGGTCGCGAGATCGAAGCCATGACACGTCTCGGTCGGATTGGCTACGACAATATTACCGGTTTCGTTTCCGGAGGCTTCGAGGCGTTCCCCAAAGAGCAAATCACCCAGATTCCGCGTCTTGAGGCCTCCATCCTTCCCCAAGAAGGAAAGTTCACTTTCTTAGATGTGCGTGAGCCATCCGAGTTTGCCTTAGGAACGATTCCGGGAAGCCGAAACATTTCTTTGAAGGCCCTCCGCGAGAACATGGACGATCTTCCTAAAGAAGACGTGATCGTATTCTGCGCAGGTGGATACCGAAGTTCGGTAGCCTTGAGCTTGCTCACCCGAGCTGGCATTAAAGCCCGAGACCTACGCGGGGGTTACGCGGCCTGGGTTGAAGCCCAGCCCAAAACGGAGACCCAACTTTCATGACCACGACCCTGATCGGGGCTCTCCTTGTCGGTCTTAGCCTCGGCTTGATGGGATCGGGAGGCTCCATCCTCACCGTTCCCATTCTCACCTTCTTGGTGGGACAGCCGGAAAAGGTGGCCATTGCGGGAAGCCTGGCCGTGGTTGGCTTTATTGCTCTGATGGGAGCGATTCCCTACTTGTATCGAGGGCTGGTGCACTGGCGAAGCGTTTTGCTCTTCGGTGTGCCGGGGATGATTGGTAGTTACGGTGGAGCCTGGACCTCCAAGTTCATTTCCGGTGAGGTGCAACTTGGATTGTTTGCTCTCACCGCCGTGGTGGCCGCCTTCTTCATGATGCGAACACCCAAACTTTCGACCGTGAACTCCCCCGAGAGGGCCATCTGGAAGATCATGTTGGACGGTTTGTTGGTGGGGGCTTTCACGGGACTCGTTGGAGTGGGAGGCGGATTCCTCATCGTGCCGGCTCTGGTGATTTTGGGGGGGCTACCCATGCAC
>JABDJR010000416.1 GCA_013003415.1 Candidatus Eiseniibacteriota bacterium
CGCCAGGTTGGTCCCCGGCATTTCATCGATCACGGTAATACCGTTGTCGGCTGCGAACTGATAGGGATCGACGTCGTCTTCAAGAACGGCCACCACTTGATCCACCGGCTGCGGCGGGGTGGGAATGTTGAAAACCATGTTCATTTGCTCGGAGCTGAAGTCGTCGCGACTTTGGGTGCCAGAGAGCGGGGCGTCGGGACCGGCCGGGGTGTTGGAAGAACAACCCAAAGCAAGGAATAGGAAACCTGATGTCAGTAGAATGCGTGGTGCGAGGTTTCGCATAGGCGTTTTCTTTCTAATACGGAGAAGATCCGGGCGGCTTCGGGTGAGACAGCCTCTCCTCTCCCTATTTTATACGTCCCAGTGTCAGTCAGAGCAGAAAATTCTGTAAAAGCAAGGTAGATAGGCAGATCCGACAAGATGAGCCGCACCCGGAGCTTTTGATACAAGAAAGTCAGGAAAACATGATCTTTTTCTATTGCCGAGGGCTTGAGTAGCGAGAAATTCGAATCATTTGATCATTTTTGGCCATCCCTGTATCAATCCCACCCTTCCCGGCTCCTCTTCATGTAGTTGCAAATCGAGTCGTTCCAATCACCAATCTCAAGAGGCGCTGTTTTGAGAGTTGCTGTGCAGGATAAGGCGAGCCCCGAAAACGGTGGCAAACCCGCTAAATTGAGTCTTTTTAGAGACTTGCAGTATGATGAGGCTGCGGGACAGAAACCCGCAGTCCACATCAACACTGCCGAGGCTTACCGGGTGCCACCACCGTTCAAGAAGAGGGATAACGCCACACTAGTAGAAGAGTGTCGCCAAGGAAACGAGGCGGCATGGCGTGCTCTGGTTGAGCGCTATGAGAACCTGGTCTATTCGGTGGCCCTCGATTGCGGCCTCGACCAAGACCAGGCGGGCGATGTGTTCCAGCTCGTATGGCTGGAGGTCTATCGCTCTCTCGATCGGATTCGAAACCCTCAGGCCCTGCCCAGGTGGCTCATGGTTTCGACCCGTAGGCTTTGTTACAAGCAGGTGGCGGGGAGTTCGAAACGCGTTTCGGAAGTCTCCCAAGACATGGTTGATCCGACGGCTTTGCCTGACGAGGTGATCGCCGACTTTGAAAACCACGCTGCCCTGTATCGCGCCTTGGATAAGTTAGGGGAGCCCGGTGCGACACTTATTCGACTTTTGTTTTTGTCTCAGAAAAAGATTTCCTACGAAGAAATTTCAAAGCAGACCGGTCTTGCGATTGGTTCTATCGGACCCATCCGAGCCCGTTATCTTGCCCGTCTCCGCAAACTCATGGAGAGTGAGTTATGAGTCCTAAGCGATCCAGTCATCCTACCTCGGACTCCTTGCTCCAATGGGTTTTGGACCCCACGGAACTTGAGACCGCGACCGATGTAGAAACCCATGTTAAGAAATGCGCGCGCTGCAAGAAAGAGATTGAGTTCTTGCAGTCGGTGCATCAGTTCACGAACAAGGCCAAGTTCGCTCAGCCTTCTGCGGAGCTAAAGAAGAAAGCACGCAAGATGCCCAAAGTAGCTAAGGCACCCTTGACCGAGGGTACCCAAAAGTCGCTACCCTGGACCCCACCCGACGTCCGTGGTGCCGGCGTGGCCGATGCCATGGAATCTCAACTCATTTCCCACTTCTTCCCCGAGGCGGAAGTCGGCCTCATTGCGGTCCCCCCTTCCGCCGACGGCATTTGGAAACTTGAGGGCCGCGTTTGGTTGACCACCCCGGCATCGAAACCCATCACCTTGGTTTTGGCTCAAGAGGATCACGTTCTCCAAACTCTTGAAGTGGCCGACGGAGAGTTCTTCAGCTTAGAAGAAGTCATGGGACCAGGCTGGCGCCTGGAAATGCACCTCCCCGATGGGCCGGTGCTCACCTTGGACGGCACCAACTCATGATCGCGACATGGGGCAGGCGGCGCCAATGACCAACTTCCCGGCAGACCTCCAGACTCTAGAACGCATGCGCGCTGGAGCCGACTTGCTTTCCCGATGGGGAGACAAGGTGGGTCATGCTGAGGATCCTCTGTTGTATTTGGAAGATTGTTTGCTGGAAAGCACGCGGACAGAGCCAGCTCGCAGCGAGAAACTGCTCGCCAAAGTGCGGCAATCGGTAGGGCGACATCTAAAAGGGGTCGACGAGGCGTGATTCGTTCGGCTTCAGGGTCACGTGACGCGTTTGGTTGGAAAGTCT
>JABDJR010000439.1 GCA_013003415.1 Candidatus Eiseniibacteriota bacterium
TCTTGAAGGAGGTCGTCGAGTCGGTCTTTGGCCAGCGGGTTTTGACGTCGATTGATGGAGGCCCAAAGCCCAGCCCCCTTGGCAACAGCGGGGAGCAAGGTTCGAGGCACAGAAATCTTGGTGGTGCGCTTCCCCAACGCCTCGGCGCAATAGTCCGCAACATCATCCCAAGTAATTGGCTCAGGATGCGCCTGATGATAGAGCTTCCCCACCGCAATAGGATTCGTGAGCGCCTCGATTAAACCCTCAACCAGATCCGAAACATGAATGAGAGAAACCAGTTGGGATGGCCCCCGAACTCGTACCACACTTCCCTTCTCCACCATGCCGTATAACTTCATGAGTGCGGGGTCGCGCGGACCATAGATTGCACCAGGACGAACAATGGTCCAATCGAAAGGCGGATTGATCTTCTGTAGGGCGCGCTCTCCGGCAAGCTTGCTCTTTCCGTAAAGGCTGGTTGGTTCTTCGCGATCTTCCTCGGTTCGGGCATAGTCCCTTGAAGTTGGGCCGGCCGCGGTCAAACTACTCACGAGCAAGAACCGATCCAGGTCCGGGGCGTGGTTCATGGCGGCTTTCACAAGATCTTTGGTTCCGGTTTCGTTCACGCGATAGTACTCGTCGTGATCTTCGGTCATGGTGATCGCGGCCGAGTGCACCACCGACTTGATACCGACCATGGCTCTATCTAAGGACGCTCGGTCGGTGATCTCACCATAAGCAAGCTCGATCTTGTCTTCGGGAAGCCAGCGGAGATTGCTCGTCTTACGCACAAGACATCGGACCGCGACGCCTTGCTCTAGAAGCGCGTCGACCATGTGGGAACCCAAAAAACCCGTTCCACCCGTCACCAAGACCGGTCCCTTAATGGTTGTCTCTGGCACCTATAAGGTTCCCTCGTAGATCCGGTAGGTCTTGTAGATCGATGCGCCCATGGACTCCAGTGGCTTTAGCATGGCGACATTATCCTCAAGGATCCAAGAAAACTCACCCGTGTTGATTCCCTTCTCCATGCCGTAGGCAAAGAGGTCGTGGTACAGAATGACATCGATTCCGGAACGTCGATATCCTTCTACCAAACCTAGGGCAACAATACGTGCCTGGTTAATCTTTCGCGCCTGCCACAGAAGCTTTATCAGCCCAAAAGGAAAGAGCCTTCCATTCGCATGACGAATGGCCTGGTTCATATCGGGAAGACCCAGGGCAAAACCCACCGGCTTCCCATCGACCTCCGCGATACGGATCAGCCCCGGATCCACCGCCGGCTTCAATGCGGCTGACATGTGGTCGATCTCAGCGTCGGTCATGGGGACAAATCCCCAGTTCTTTTCCCAGGCTTGGTTATAGACGTCGCGGAAGATCTTTACTTCCGCTTCAAAATTCTTTTTGTCCATGGGGCGCACCACAACGTCGGGATTGCGCTTCTTTGCAATCTTCGCCCCACGCACCAAACGCTCCGGAACCGTGTCCGAAGTAATGATGTACGCGTACATATCTTTTGCTTTGACGAGCCCCAGTTCTTCCATGAGCTTTGCGTAGTAGGGAGGATTGTGGGCCATCAAAATCATGGGCGGGGTGTCGTAGCCATCGACCAGTAACCCACACTCATCATTCGTGCTGGGACTCATGGGTCCAAGGATGGCGTTTAAGCCCCACGATTTTACGCGGGCTTTGGCTTGATCCATGAGGGCACGAGCCACCTCAATGTCGTCGATGCATTCAAAAAACCCAAAGAAACCCACCGACTCCCGGTGAAAGGTTTCATGGGCCGCGTTACGCACGGCGGAGATCCGCCCCACCACCTTGCCGTTGCGCTTGGCTAGGTAGGACTCAATAGCGCCATGCTCCATAAACGGGTTCTTGTTGGAGAGCAATTTCTTGACGTCTCCAATCAATGGTGGAACCCATTTGGGATCATTCTTATAGATCTTCCAGGGGAAGGTCACAAATGCGTGCAGGTCCCGTTTGGATTGGACCTTTTCAATTGTTAATGACATGAAGACCCTAGGGGATGAGGCCGAGCTCTCTTCCTACTTTCTTGAAGGTGCTGGCAATGCGATCGAGGTGGGCATCGGTGTGGGTCGCCATGTATGAGGTACGCAAGAGGCAGGACGTAGCTGGCACCGCAGGTGGCACCACCGGGTTTACAAAAATTCCTTCTTCAAACAAACGCTTCCAAAACATAAACGTGGGCTGCAGGTCACCAATGACTACCGGAACAATGGGAGTCTGGGAGTTAGCAATGTCGAAACCCATGCTTTTGAACTCGTTTCGCATGCGGGCAGCCACATCTTTGACCCGCTGCCGCCGTTCGGGCTCGGCCTTCATCAGATCGAGGGTCTTCTGCACCGTCGCCACCGCATAGGGAGGCATACTGGCACTGAAAATGAGGCTCCGTGCATGATGCTTCATGTAATGAATAACGGCTTCTTCACCCGCGACGTAGCCACCAATGGAGGCGAAGGATTTGCTAAACGTACCGACAAGGAGGTCCACGTCGTCGATGACACCTTGTTCTTCCGAAGCTCCGATCCCGGTCTCGCCCATAACACCCACCGCGTGAGCCTCATCGACAAGGAGTCGTGCGTTGTGGCGCTTGGAAATCTCTACGATCTGAGGAAGGTCCGGCATATCGCCTTCCATGGAGAACACCCCATCGACCACCACCATGCGTCCCTTTTTGGGGTGCACCTTGCTCAGAATGGAGTCGAGTTCCTGCAAGTTATTGTGCTTATAACGCCGGGTCTCTCCGAAGGAGAGACGGCAACCATCAACAATGCTCGCATGATCAAGCTTGTCCATCACGACCACATCGTCGCGCCCCACGAGGCTCGTGATCGTTCCCAAGTTCGTTTGAAAGCCGGTGGAAAAAACGAGAGCAGATTCCTTTTTACAAAAGGCGGCTAAGTCGTTTTCCAACTTTTCGTGAATATCTAAGGTTCCGTTTAGGAATCTGCTGCCTGTACAACCTGTACCGTATTGGCGGGCTGCGGCGGCCGCCGCTTCCATGACGCGCGGGTCGTGCGTGTAACCCAAATAGTTATTCGAACCCACCATGATAAGGGTATGGCCATCGACCACAACCTCATTGGCGCTAGAATCGCCAATAGGAACAAAATACGGGTAATAGCCTGAGGCTTGGGCCTCACGCGCACGGGTATAGCTATAGGCTTTTTTGAATAGATCTGCCACTTCCTGACCTTCTAAAACAGGAGGAGGGGTGGGTTCTTGCATGGAGACCTCCACAAACCTTTCTCTGGTGTGTGGCAAACTGGCGGTACACACTAGATTAGGGGTGCACAGAGTAACACTCGGCCACCCTTGAAATCCAACCAGAAACCACAGAGCATATGGGCCCTAAAAACCTTTGTCCCATAAAAAAAAGTGAAACGTAATAACGATAAGACCTGTCATCTTTGGTATAGTGTGTGTGGCGGATATCCTAGTTAGACAGCTTCACAGCCTGACAAATCTTCTACAAACGCCTTTACCTCAGTGCCATTCATCTCGGGTCAGACACCACGATTTTCTAAATAGCCCGTAGTCCTATTAGGGACCGCCTTGGACCGGAGTTGCATTACCTTCTCGCCGGAAGCACGGATCTCCCCCCGTCTTTCAGCCTTATGCGATTTCGGTCCATCTTTATGCCCTCAGGTTTTTTGACTTTTAGAGAAGTGCTATGTCCCCCATGGACTTACACCCCTGGGCCTTAGGGGCTCGGCTTGGCTGACGGCCCGAAATCCAGTAGAATGGTGGCCCACTCGACGGTCCAATCCACTCACCAGAGGCATAACCGTCGTCCACAAGCTTCATTGAAAACAGTTCACGATCAAAGTTGAGTACCTCATGGTGTACTCCTTTGACCCAGCTTTTGTTACAACGAGAAAGGGATGGGTATGGCCGTCCGAAATCGAAAACGCAAGAAGAACGCGCTCACCCACGAGCAGATGATTGGCATCTATCGCAACATGCTGCTCTCCCGTCGTCTCGACGATGCGGAAATCAAACTGAAGCGCAAGAATCAGTACTACTTTCAGATTAGTGGTGCCGGTCACGAAGCCGTACTAACGGCAACGGGCATGGTTCTCCGCCCGGGATACGATTGGTTCTATCCCTACTACCGCGACCGCGCCCTGTGTCTGATGTTGGGCGTGACGCCACGGGAAATGCTTCTTCAAGGCTTCGGCGCCGTCGACGATCCGGCAAGTGGCGGACGGCAAATGCCCAGTCACTGGGGTCATGCCAAGTACAACTTGGTTTCCTCTAGCTCCCCCACCGGAACTCAATGTTTGCAAGCCGTGGGTTGTGCGGAAGCCGGCATGTACTACAACCGCGACGAAAAGCTCCCCGGTCGCGAAGGAAAGTTTCAGGCCGACGAAGTGGTTTTCGTTTCCCTTGGCGACGGCACAACAAGCGAAGGCGAATTCTGGGAAGCCGTATCAACTGCATGTGTGAATAAACTACCCGTTTTGTTTATGGTCGAAGACAACGGCTACGCTATTTCCGTACCCGTGACAGTACAAACTCCTGGCGGGTCTATTAGCAAAGCACTCTCCGGCTTCGAGAACCTCCTGATCGAGGAATTCGATGGAAACGACCCCATCGAGTCCTACGAAGTCATGGATCGCCTCGCCAGCTATTGCCGGGAACGCAAGGGGCCGGCCCTGGCTCACGCCAAAGTAACGCGGCCTTATAGCCACTCCATGTCCGACGATCAGCGCAATTATCGGTCCAAAGAAGAAATCGAAGAGGAAGCCTCATTAGATTGCATCACCACCTTTGGGCAGCGTTTGGTCGCTGAGGGCATCCTTACTGAAGACAAACTCAAGACTTTAGAGGAGTCCGTCGACGAGCAGATTGCTTCCGCAATCGACTCCGCCCTGGAAGCGCCTAAACCCGAGCCCTCTACGGCTGCGGACTATGTCTACTCCCACGATGTAGACCCCACCTCAAGTGATTTTGAGACGGAAGCCAAACCGGGTGGTAAATCTGAGTCGATCGTTGGCCTCATCAACGCGTCGTTAAAAGATGAAATGGCTCGGAATCCCTACATCGTCATGTTTGGGGAAGACGTGGCCGACGCTACGAACGCTGAGGTGTTAGAAGAAGTTGGCGGCAAGGGTGGTGTGTTTAAAGTCACCCACGGGCTGCAGAAGGAATTCGGAAAGCACCGCGTTTTCAATTCGCCCCTGGCCGAAGCCAACATTGTTGGTCGCGCCATTGGTATGGCCACTCGCGGTTTGAAACCGGTTGTTGAAATCCAATTCTTCGATTACATCTGGCCGGCCTACCATCAGATTCGCAATGAACTCGCCATGATGCGCTGGCGGAGCTACAACCACTTCAAGTGCCCGATTGTCATCCGGGTGCCCATCGGCGGCTACCTGCAGGGTGGTGCCGTGTATCACAGTCAGTCCGGCGAAGTGCTCTTCACGCACAACCCAGGTTTGCGGGTTGTCATGCCTTCGAATGCCCAAGATGCCAACGGCTTGCTCCGCACCGCCATTCGTTGCGACGACCCGGTGTTGTTCTTAGAGCACAAACATCTTTACCGTCAGCCCTACGCGAAAGGCGATTACCCAGGACCCGATTACATGGTTCCCCTGGGGAAAGCAAGCGTGCCCGTCCCCGGCGACGCACTAACCGTAGTGACCTATGGCGCGTTGGTACGACGTTGCTCCATGGCGGCAAAGGCCCTGGCCAAAGAAGGAATCAATGTCGAGGTGATCGACTTACGATCTTTGGCTCCTTGGGACAAAGAAACCGTGGCGGAAAGTGTCAAGAAAACGGCAAAGGCTTTGGTTGTCTACGAAGACCACATCACGCACGGCTATGGCGCCGAGATTGCAGCGTGGATTTCCGACAACCTGTTTGAGTATCTCGATGCACCCGTGAAACGGGTTGCGGGAATGGATACGCCGGTTGCCTACTCGCCTCCGGTGGAAGATGTCATTCTTCCGCAGACTGAAGGCATCGCGGAAGCTATGCGAAAGATGGTCGCTTACTAACCGATCCCCTGAATGTTTTGAGTCTGGCAAGGGTCGACAAGACCAGTTTCTTGTTCTTTGAACAAAAGACCTGCTAACTCAGACATTCTCGCGATCTGGCATTAAACACGAAATCGTGGGCGCTAATTCTCGGGGCCAGATCGCTGCGAAACTCGCGCAGGCCTTTGTTCAAAAGAACAAGAACCTGGTATCGCGAGACACAACAGAGCTCTAAAAAGGTCAGGGGGTCTGTTAGTGACCGAACCCCCAAAGATTTGCTTGTCTGTGTGT
>JABDJR010000471.1 GCA_013003415.1 Candidatus Eiseniibacteriota bacterium
GGTTGAGCCTGCTAGTTACAGCAGTTTGCGCGCGGGAGAAGCGGGCAAGTTGTACTACATCAAGTCGAGTGGTGGCACATCTTTGTTCGATACCCCAGAGGGTAGCCTGAGCTTCTTCGATCTCGAATCTCGGGAAGAAACCTCCATCCTCGATGGGGTTTCCGTCTACGAAACCAATGCGAAAGGAACCAAGATCCTTGCTCTCTCCAACGGCTCTTGGGTCATCGGAGATGCGGCCGGGAAAATCGATGCAGGAAAAGCCGCCATTCCCACGGGCTCGATTGAAGTTCTGTCGGATCCAAGAGCCGAATGGGCGCAAATGCTTCGCGAGGCTTGGCGTCTGAATCGCGACTACTTCTATGACCCGGGAATGCATGGAGTTGATTGGCCCGCCATCTGGGAGAAATACAAAGTCTTCTTGCCTCACCTCACGACCCGGGCCGATTTTACCGGGGTGTTGCAAGCCATGTGCGGAGAACTTGTGGTTGGGCACAGCTATACGTTCGGCGGGGACGACCCATCACGCGCTCAACGAGTTCCGGGGGGATTGTTGGGAGCGGATTTCGAAGTGCATCAGGGGCGCTATCGGATCGCGAAGGTGTACGGGGGGTTGAACTGGAACCCCGACCTGCGCTCCCCGCTTACAGAGCCCGGAGTGGACGCGGTGGCGGGAGAGTATCTGCTGTCTGTGAACGGGAAAGAGTTGCGAGCCCCAGACAATCTTTATCGTCACTTTGAGAATACATCCGGGAAGATCGTCGAGTTGACCCTTGCTTCAAGTGCGGGTGGCTCTAACTCACGAACTGTTCAGGTTGTACCCATTACGAGTGAGCTGGCTTTAAGAAACCGAGATTGGGTGGAAGGTAATGTGAAGCGCGTGACCGAAGCTACGAACGGTCGGGTTGCCTATGTCTGGGTGCCCAATACCGCGCAGCAGGGCCATGAGTACTTCAAGCGCTACTTCTTTCCCCAGTCCGATCGGGAAGCCATCATTGTCGATGAGAGACACAATGGAGGCGGACAAATCGCCGACTATGTGATCAATATTCTGCAACGTCCCCACATAAGCTATTGGAACTTCCGGTACGGAAACGATCTTCGAACCCCCCAAGGATCCATCCAGGGGCCGAAAGTCATGCTCATCGATGAAACGGCTGGTTCCGGGGGTGACCTTCTGCCCTGGATGTTTAGAAAGTTCGATATGGGCACCATTATCGGACGCCGAACTTGGGGAGGCTTGGTTGGGATTCTTGGATACCCGCCCCTGATGGATGGAGGGACGGTCACGGCCCCTAACATCGCCTTCTTCACCGAGGATGGGTGGGAAGTCGAGAATGTGGGTGTGGCCCCCGATATTGAAGTTGTCCAGTGGCCCAAGGATCAAGCGGGTGGACGCGACCCGCAATTGGAGAAGGCGATCGAAGTTGTGATGGAGCAGTTGGAGGCCAGCCCTCCACAAGAGGTGCAGCGTCCACCTTACCCCGTGAAGACCAAGCCCTAAATGACAGAAGTTCCACAGAAGGTTCTGCTCATCCAGTTTAGGCGTTTGGGAGATGCCGTTTTGGTTACGCCGGTGTTCGACGCCTTACGTGCAGCCTGGCCGAAAACGGAAGTGCACTTGTTGACGGAGTTTCCCGTGACCGACTTGTTCACCTCAGATCCTCGGGTCGATCGTATTTGGACGAGACCCGCGCGCGGAGGATTACCGGAGCTTGTGCGTCAGCTTCGCAAGGAAAAATTCGGACTCGTGTTCGACTTTCAATCGCTTCCCATCACATCTTTCTTAGCCTGGTCTACCGGAGGGGCCACCGTTGGTTTCGAACGCCGATTTCGAAAGTACGGTACCACGGTCAAACTCACCGACCATCGGGGTTCGGATTATGCGGCCGACCACAAGCTCGATTTGCTTCGGGCCGTGGGGCTAACGCCCAGCGACTATGAGCCACGACTGCTTCCGGATCTTCAGCCTGCGGAACTGTGGCGCGCCGCCGGTGATCAACCGCGGGTTGTCCTCATGCCGGTTAGTCCTTGGGCTCACAAACGATGGTCTGGCGAAGCATTCGCAAAGACAGCCCGCCAAACCCATCAGGAAACGGGAGCGTTCTTTGGAGTGATTGGCGGTCCCGGAGAGGGCGCGGAAGTCGAGGAGGTTGGCGCCCAGCTTGGGGAGGTGCCCCACCAGACTCATGTCGCCACCTCCATTGGGGAGCTCCTGAATTTGTTGGCAGGGGCCCAGGTATTCTTTGGGAATGACAACGGCCCCCGGCACATGGCTGCGGCTCTGGGGCTACCCACCCTGGGATGGTTCAAGGATATCAACCCCACACACTGGACTTTGCCCGGCTCGCGGCATCCTGTTTTGTGGGATACAATCCACGCCAAGGGACGCCCAGTTCAAGCGGATCGTGTGATTCTGGCCCCCGAGCCGGAGGTTGCGGCCAAGGCGCTAACGCAATTAATCAAATCAGTTAACGCCACCTCCTAAACGACCTTCTTAGATAGCGAGATCATGAAAGCCATTATTATTGCCGCCGGATTCGGAAGCCGACTCTGGCCCATCACCCAACAGGTTCCGAAGACACTGCTTCCCTTTGGAGATAGCACGATTCTCGGAAATATCTTGGAGAACTTTGGGGCGATCGGGGTGCGGGAGTTTGCCCTCGTGGTGGGCTTTAAAGAAGATCTAATCCGAGACTATCTCTCTCAGCATGACAACTTTGGGTATTCGATCAAGTTCGTTTCCAACCCCGAGTACGAGCGTGGCAATGGTCTCAGTGTTTTTGCGGCGCGCGAGCATCTGTGTTCAGACGGCCCGAATTTCCTGAGCATGTCCGACCATCTGGTCCATCCCAATGCGCTTCGTTCCTTTCGCGATGTGCAGAGTTCATCGAGTCTCCTTCTGACCGACTCCAATATCGATGAGGTCCATGATATCGATGACGCAACCAAGGTCTTGCAGGACGGAAACAAGATTCTAAGGATCGGGAAAGAGTTAGAAGACTACAACGCACTCGATACGGGAATCTTCCGAGTGACAGGGGAATTCATGAGTGCGCTTGAAGCCTCCATTCAAGCCGGGGAAGAAAGCATTTCGCACGGCGTTCGCCGCCTCATTGAGGCCGGAAAATTTCAGAGCGCCCCCTTCCCGGACAATGCCGCCTGGGTCGATGTCGACACGCCGGACGCTTTGTTGTTTGCCAAGAAGAACCAACATCGTTATTTGGAGGCCAACCCGAGCGCCGACCCTTCCCCCGAGGCGGTTCGGTGAAGAAGATTCGAATCCTCTTTAAAATCGGGTTTCTCTACCACAAGGCGGCCTTTGATCCTCTGATTGAGCTTTACCTGGAGGATGAACGCTACGATGTCTACTTTGCTCTCGACGAGGAACGCATCCGAAAGTTTGGTGTTCTGAATCTCAAATTCCGTCCGCCCCTCATCGATGAACTGGAAGCCCAGGGCTATCGCTTCACCGATGAGAAGGCGGGTTTCGATGTGATTATGGCGGGGGACACCCTTCGCAACGCCAAAGACTACGGTGACGCTCTGTTGTGCTTCTTAAATCACGGCACAGGAATCAAAACCATCCTCTACCGAAACTTGGCCAAGAATCTCGACACTCGCTATGAGGTGTTTGTGGAGGGGCAGTATCGGGTTGACCGGATAGAGCACTCGGGAATGATCGGAAAGAGTGAGGTGCATCTGGTGGGGCTCCCCAAGCTCGACTATGTATTTCAGGGCCGCTTCAAGGATCGTGAGGCACTGCTAAAGCGTTGGGGTCTCGATCCCGAGAAACCTACGGTCATCTTCGCTCCGACCTATAAGCCAACCTGTCTCTACGATGTGAAAGACGCCATTTTCGAAGCCACCAAAGAGCGCTTCAACCTGATCATCAAGCTACATCACTACAGTTGGATGGGTAAGTACGCACCCCACAAACAGCATGAGATATACGAGGAACGGGTACCCCAATACCCGCATAGCGTTTTGCTCCCGATGGACGAGTACAACATTGTCCCGTACATGGCGGCGGCCGATGTCCTCATGAGTGAGGCCTCCAGCACCGTTTTTGACTTTTTGGCCTTGGGCAAAATTGGGGTGATTTACGATTTGCCTTGCGACGACCTGAAACATAGCGATGGACAACCCCTCCTTGAGGAGGACAATCGCGAGTTTCTTAAGGATTGTTTTGTCCACGTAGATGCTCCGGAAAAACTCCGGGAAGCGTTTGACCTTGCTTTGAACCCAACTTCTGACATGATCAAAGCGGCTAAACGAGAGCGGGACTATCGCTTCCACGGTCTCGACGGCGAGGCCAGCTTAAGGCTCAAACGCAAGGTGGAACAGCTCTTGAGCCGTTCCGTAATCGGATAAAAATGCTCCTTTTTGACCGAATTGGCGTTCGGTTTTTTTCCTTCGGAAGTTGGCCAAATCGTCCTTTGGATGATAGCCTACTTCTGTGTGCGCCAGGAGCAGGGGCGCTCCAATCCTCCCGGAAAAAAATTACTGAATAAAGGTGAAACTCAAACATGAATTCGACTGCGTCGTGGCGGAAGATTGTTGCCAAATACTCTCATCCTGACTCGACTCGCGCTTGGTGGCAGGTCATCAATTCCTATGTTCCTTACATAGGGTTGTGGGTACTGATGTATATCAGTCTCAGTATCTCTTACTGGTTGACGGTCGGTCTTTCCGTCGTCGCTGCCGGTTTCTTGATCAGGATTTTTATCATTGCCCATGACTGCGGTCATGGCTCTTTCCTGAAGAACAAGAAAGTTCAAGA
>JABDJR010000525.1 GCA_013003415.1 Candidatus Eiseniibacteriota bacterium
CAAAGAACCGGAACCATGGAGATGGAACGACCCAAGGAGCGGAGCGCAGCCAAAAACACGGCCTGAAACTCAATCGAGTGCTCGTGGCGGTGGAGATAGAGCTGTTCCTTCGTGCTCGGAGCGGAAGACCTCAGGTAGTTCACCGCCTCTTCGTCAATGGGCACCGTGCCGAGTGGGGTTTGGAAGGGTTTGTCCGACACGATCCAAGCCGGTTCGGGGCACGCATGTGAAGTGCCCAGCACCACCACCGTATTGATATGAGTGGCTTCGGCCAGATAGCGATAGGCCAGGGCGGTGCAAGGACCGCCATGACGCAGGTCGATGTGAGGGGCAACCAAACCGGCAAGAGAGCCCGATGGAATTTCTCCCGACTGCTCTAGAGAGTTTGCCTCTTCAAAGAACCGAGTGACGGTTTTTTTGGCCTCTTCCGGGTCTTTGGGATAAGCAACTCCCTCATGGGCGGGCGCGCGTTCGGCGGTTCCGAGAAAAGACTCGATGCGTGACTGCTTGCGGGCAACAAACGCATCGTTTTCTAAGAAGAAGGCTTCCGAGAGTTGATCCCACAAGGCTCGGACTTCGGATTCCGTGGGCATGCGTCCATAGCGTTCGCCGAATGCCTTTTGCGCGTCCTCCAAGGTGTGTTCACCGTCGAAGTGGGCGGCAATGAAAACGGCGGGCTCACTTAAGACAAGCTCTTCCTCACTAAACCCCTCCGGGTCCCGAAGGAGCATGCCTTCGTTGGGAATTTGAAGAAGTTCTAGGGGGCGAAGGCGTGGTAATGCATTCATTAGTTTAAGTTTTCACGATAGAAAGTGATCATGCGATTCCAAGCGTCCCTGGCCGCGTCTGCCGCATAAACGTCGGGACGGGTGTCGTTGAAGAAGGCGTGGTCCGCGTCATAGGTGTGAAACGCCACTTCTTTTCCAGCCTGCTTGATCGATGCTTCTAAAGCTGCGGTGACATCGGGAGTCACCATGGGATCGCGTGAGCCGAAGAAGCCAAGAACCGGACCTTGCAAGTTGCTGAAGTCTGGTTTGACGTTGGGGTGAATGCCGTAGAAATTCACGCAGGCTCCTACGGAAGGGTTCTTGGTGGCCGCGAACAAGGACAGCTGTCCTCCCATGCAAAAGCCAACCGTTCCAATGCGGTCACCGGCAGTGCGATCGTGGTTCACCAAGAATTGGGTGGCTCCTCGCAAATCTTTTTCGGCTTGCTCAATGTTGAGGGCCATCATGAGCTTTCCCGCATCGTCGGGGGAGGTGGTTTTTTCTCCGTGGTACATATCGGGGGCCAAAGCCACGAAACCGGCTTCGGCAAAGCGGTCGCAAACATCTTCAATGTGGGGAACCAGGCCCCACCATTCTTGGAGCACCAGGACACCGATGCCCGTCTCGCCAGTTGGTATCGCCAGGTATCCCTGAGAGGTTCCACCGTTACTTGGAAATTCAACGTGAGTGCCAGCCATCCTACCTCCTTTGGGCTGATGTTATGGGCTTTCAGGGTAGAGTCTAGCCGAGCCCTCAAGGTTCTCCTAGCGGGCCTTTGACCTTCTCTCCCGGCCGGCATTATTCTCCCTGACCTCAACAAGGAGACACCATGAGCAGAGAAACGGTAACCGTGGTTGGCGCAGGCACCATGGGGCATGGAATTGCCCAGGTAGCGGCCATGAGCGGCCACCCCACGCGTATCTACGATGTGAGCGAAGAGGTTTTAAAGCGTGCTGACGAGGCTATTCGTCGGAATCTCGACAAGGGCGTGGAGCGGGAAAAGGTCACGGCGGCACAGCGGGAGTCGACCTTAGAAAATCTGCGCTTTGAATCTTACTTGGAACCCGCCGTGACGGGCTCCGACATTGTGATTGAGGCGGCCCCGGAATCTCTGGATCTAAAGAAGAATCTCTTCGGAGAAATTGAGACCTATGTATCCGCCAGCGCGATTCTCGCGACGAACACGTCCTCGCTACCCATCGGGCGGATTGGTGAAGATTTGAACCATCCGGAACGCGTTTTGGGGCTGCACTTTTTCAACCCGGTTCACATCATGGCTTTGCTTGAAATTGTCCGCGCGACAGCGACTTCAGAGGACGTCTTGTCTCGGGCAAAGGCCTTTGGCGCAGGTCTCGGCAAAGAATGCATTGTGGTTCGCGATGTGCCTGGGTTTGCAACCAGCCGGTTGGGATTGGTGATTGGGCTTGAGGCGATGCGCATGGTCGAGCAGAAGGTGGCCTCGGCTGAAGATATCGACAAGGCGATGACCTTGGGCTACCGCCACCCGGTTGGTCCTCTGAAGCTCACGGATATGGTTGGGCTCGATGTGAGGCTCGCGATTGCCGAGCACTTGCACACGGCACTCGGTTCCGAAGCCTTTCGCCCCCCGGAGATTCTTCGGACCATGGTGGAAGAGGGGCTCTTGGGTAAGAAGGCCGGTCGGGGGTTTTACGACTGGACGGTGTAAGGTGTTTCCAGAACGCAGCTAGGCGAGTATCATAAGCAGAACCCGTGTTCATGGCTTCTATAAGCGCCTGGAGAACATGCAAAAGACTTACATCTTAGACACGAACGTCCTACTTCACGATCCGCACTCCCTAAACTCCTTTCAAGACAACGAAGTCCTGGTTCCGATCTATGTCATTGAAGAGATCGACCAGTTTAAGCGGCAAGCGAGTGAGCTAGGCAGCAATGCGCGGCTGGTTTCTCGTATTCTCGACGGCTATCGGAACGAGGGAAACCTCGCTCAAGGGGTAACCCTGGAGGGTGGGGGACATCTTCGGGTGGTCACCCAAGCCGACGACGCCCTGACGAGTCTTGGTCAGAAGCCGGCAGTTGTCGATAACGCCCTGTTGAAACTAGCGGTCGAGCACCAAGAGGCCACGCCGGACCGCCCCGTGGTTTTGGTCACCAAAGATACCAATCTGCGGATCAAGGCCGATGCCCTGGGCATTCGGGCCGAAGATTACGAAACCGATCGCATTGAGCTCACCGATTTGTATCGGGGCGTTGACGAGATCGTTCTCCCAGAAGAGGATGTTGAGGAACTAAAAAACGGCAACGAAGTCAACCTCCCGGACGGCGACTTCTATCCCAACGAATACGTGTGGCTTCGGGC
Source organism: Candidatus Eiseniibacteriota bacterium (assembly GCA_013003415.1). Lineage (GTDB taxonomy): Bacteria > Eisenbacteria > RBG-16-71-46 > JABDJR01 > JABDJR01 > JABDJR01. The sequence goes on from JABDJR010000525.1 coordinate 3,106, forward strand.
TGACATGAACAACGGTACGAAACCGCCGTCGGCTTTGGGGCGGATCGATTTGGCGGAGTCGGTGGTGCGCCCGCTTGAACTTCCGGGGGAGTCCGTGAGTGGGGTGCGGCCTCGAAACAAAGAGCAGTACTTTGCCCTCGACGCACTTCTCGATCCCGACATCGCGCTAGTCACCCTCATGGGCAAAGCCGGCACCGGAAAAACGCTTTTGGCTCTCGCGGCCGGGCTGCATCAGGTGCGCGAACAGAAGAACTATACGCGTCTCATGGTGGCTCGCCCGGTTTTTCCGATGGGGCGCGACCTGGGGTATTTGCCAGGAGAGATCGAAGAGAAGTTGAACCCGTGGATGCAACCGATCTACGACAACTTAGAGTTTCTGATCGAACATTCCCGCAAAGGCACCAGCATTCGTCGCATGATCGACACCGGAGTGCTTGGCCTGGAAGCCATCACCTACATCCGGGGACGCAGTATTCCCGGACAGTATCTGGTGGTCGATGAATCTCAGAATCTGACCCCGCTTGAAGTCAAAACCATCATCACCCGAGTTGGGGAAGGGACCAAAATCGTGCTCACGGGCGACCCCCATCAAATCGACAATCCCTATGTCGATGTTTCCACCAACGGATTCAACCACTTGGTGCAGCGCTTCCGCCCCGAGGCCATTGCAGCCCATATTGAGCTCTTAAAAGGTGAGAGAAGCCGACTTGCAGAACTAGCAACCGATCTTCTCTAGATTCGTAGTACAATGTGGCGGCCGAAAAGGAACCTAAGCATGCCCCGTTTGTCTGGAATTGCCGCATTACTATTGGCCGGATTTCTCCTCTATTCTTGTGGGGGAGAAAGCGCGTCCGAGCCCCCGCCCCCTCCGGCGGCTTCGACTTGGGAGGCCATCCAGTCTCGTATTCTGAGTCCCAAGTGCGCCGCTGCCTGCCACACCGCGGGAACATCCTTTGCGCGCCAGTCAGACCTGGTTTTGACTCCCGATGTAGCTTACGAGCAGCTCGTCAACCGCACGCCCAACAACCAAGCTGCCAATGACGACGGCCTCTTGCTCGTGGGGACCAAAGGGCTCGAAAGCCTGAGCACCAGTTTCCTGTGGGAGAAGATCAACGCACCCAATCAGAGTCATTTCTATGATAGCCATCCGTTTTACGGGGCGATCATGCCGCTTGGAAGCGATGTGTTGACCAATGGTGAGTTGAAACTCATTGAGGAGTGGATTGTCGCCGGTGCTCCCAAAGAAGGATTGGTCGCCGACGAGGCGCTGCTCGAGGATGAAACGCGTTTCGACCTTCCGCCGTTCGCTCCGCTAACCCCTCCTGCGAATGGAGTTCAGTTTCACTTGGGACCGTTCACGGTTGCTCCCAACTACGAGCGAGAGGTGTTCAGTTATGCTCCCCTCGAAACCACCGAGGATCTCCTGATCAATGAAATTGAGATTGTCATGAGTCCCGGCAGTCATCACTTCTTGGTGTACACCTTTAGCAATAGCATTCCGTCGAGGGTCATTCCCGAACCCAATGTGCTTCGTGATCTTAGAAACGAAAACGGCGAGTACATCATCGACAACATACTACCCATGCGCTACCACCGCTTCACCATGGGGACCCAGTGGCCGGTGATGAATTACCGCTTTCCTCCGGGAGTGGCGTTGCGAGTGCCGCACCTGGGTGGGCTCGACCTCAACTCTCATTACGCAAACCGTTCCGGTGAAGCCATGACGGGTGAGATCTACCTCAACATTCATTACGCCGAACCGGCTCTGGTTGAGCACGTTGCAGAAATGATGTTCTTAGAAGACGAAGACTTCGTGTTGCCCGCCTTCCGACGCACGACCATCAAACGCTCGTTTCCGTTCTTCGAAGAGCGCCACATCTTCCAGCTCTTCTCCCATGCGCATGAAACCATGGAAGAGTTCCGGGTTTACATCGGAGGCGGCGAGCGTGACGGCGAGCTGGTGTACTTCGCTAAGGACTGGGAACACCCGCCCATTCTTGAACTCGACCCGCCTCTCGTGATCGGAAACGCGCAAGGCAACGAAGGTCTGCGGGTGGAAGTGACCTACAACAACACCACCAATCGTGACTTGCGGTTCGGGTTGCTCAGCGAAGATGAGATGTTGATTCTCATGGGCTACTACTACGTCGATTAGCCGCGGCCACCTTCCGAAGTTTTTCTGCTTGAGACTTAGACACTCCCTTGGGGAGCGGCGCCTGGAACGTCGTTGGATCTTCGCCCGTGATTGATGCGCTAATCACACAAGCGGCTAAGTAGCTTCCGGCTGGAGATGGGTGGGATCCGTCCGGGTCATAGAGTTTGATGTTGGGGTGATCCTGAATTGCAAGCATCCAGGCCTCGCCAACCGGCGCAATTTCTCCGCCGACGAGCTCTGCAGCGCGGTCGTAAACACGGGAGAGCTCTTTGTAGCTCGAGGGCAAATTCCGGCGCGGCCAAGTTTCAAAGAATAGGAGTCTTGTGTTGTTGTGTTCTGCGAAAACGTTTAGTGCTTTCACGGCACCAAACATCTTTCCAGGATCGGCGAGGGGGCGGAGACTTTGTTCCTGCAGAACAAGGTAGTCCCACCTCGATTCCTTAATCAGATTCTGAACGTCCTTGTTCCCGGCATGATCTTGGAGTGTCGTTCCACCCGGCGTGCGAGCCTCATAGGTTACGTTGACCGAGACTGAGGCGCACAGGGTCCGAACTTGCTCCGGCAAGCTGTTGTAGGCGGTGTAGCTGTTTCCAAGAAAAAGGACGCGGAGGCCTTTTGGGGGCTGCTCGTTGTCTTTGGCATGAGATATCCCGGCCACGGAAGCCATGAGACTCATAAAAAGAGTAGCCAGCCAGAGGTTCTTTTTAAGGCTAGGCAGCCCTCTTCCAGACCTCGCAGCAAAAGCTTTCCACACTTGAAAACTGCGTCTCAAAAAAATTATCCCCACCTTGCAAATGTCGAATTCCGTGTGTCTTGCGAGCCGTGAGTTAGCATCTATTCACAATGGTTTTTCTACTGTATTCCACAGTAGTTTACTCCTTGTTCACACGTCAAAACATGGGGAACTGTCGTCGCAACAGGACGTTATCTACAGCACTTGATAAGTTGGACTAGTGGAGGCGGGGAGGTGCTTTTGTTTTTGCCCCTTAACTGCTGAAACCCCCTAAAAATGAGGCTTTCCCACGCTTTTCTTTGACCCAAAACCGCTTCGGGCGTACATTAAATCACGAGGGCCAGAGATGGCCGATCCGGTACCGCACTCGGGTGTTTTTCAAACGGGTTCACTCGACAAAGGTACAAAACCCCAAGAGGGGCGCCGCGCAAGCGGCAGGGTTAGAAAGAAACAGACTTCGAAGGGCGCGCTGCTTGCAGCGAACGTTCAGGGAAGTAGAGGGTTGGTGGGAGACCTCCAGCCGATCTTTCTAGCTG
>JABDJR010000535.1 GCA_013003415.1 Candidatus Eiseniibacteriota bacterium
CTGCGGGGCACTCGAACCAGAATCTCTTCGATGTCCGCCTCGGTCATCTTCCGCTTGCTACCATCGGGCATGCTGATCTTCACGTCGGAGCCCAACTCCAGTTGGTCGCGGCTAAAGTAAACCACCGCATCATCGGGAACACTGTAGCCCGCCGCATGAAGCACCAGCCCTGAAATCACCCCTGCCGCACTTGCGATGTTGGGTGATTCCAGCGGGTCGAACTTGATGAGGAAGTTGTCCCCATTCGCATCTTTGATGTTGAAGCCTGGTGTCACTCCTTCGGTTTTAGCGCGGGTGATTACCCATTTGCCGGCCGTGGAAGGCCCCAAGCCCGTCCCCGGACCGGTGGCAATTTCTTCGACCGACATGGGGAACAAACCCAAGCGATTCGTGAACCAGGAGGAGTTTGGGACCTCATCAAGGCTGTTTACGTTCTCGGCCGCAGGAACATGATCGCCTCCGAACACAGTCCCCACACGGCGAACGAGCCTTTCGGGATCGATGAGTCTCCCCCCCGCTCGCTTGAACGATTCTTTGGGTCCGTCCCAAAGCAGGCTGGGTTCCCGCTCATGGGGTTCAGGGATCGATTGGCGATCATCCGCATACCAGATCGGGGCTTTGTGTTGGAGAGGCTCGGCCACCGTTATATTTGCGTCAGAGCCAAGGATCAGCATCGCTCCGCTCAAAGCCAACAACAGACCGAGGAGCGTTGGGGTCGATAAGAAACGTTTAAAAATCTTGTTCATGATTTCACGCCCTATCGAATTGGAATGGGGTTGCGACCGTGATAAAAACTGCTGCGGTCATACTGAAAGATTTGGTCCGCCTTGATGCGAAATACCGTTTCCTCATCGCTGGTGGCAACTTCAAAGCGGCCTAAGAAACCGTTTGCCCCAATCAAGCGAATGCCGCCTCCAATGGATGTGGCCATGTCACGAAGAGCCAAGGATTCAAACTCATCAAACACCTGCCCCACTTCCACAAACAGATTCGCATCGAGGCCAAGACCGCGGGGAGTGTTTGCCCAAATAGGCCACCGGTATTCCGCGGTGAGGCTGGTTAACCCAAGATCGCGCCAGCGGAAGTCTTTGTAACCGCGGAAGAGGTCGGGCTCATCGTTTGTATAGAGCCGCTGAAATGGGATGTCCCCGTCGGTGACTTCAATCTTGGCCATGACGGCGCGAAGGGCCAAGGATCGGCTCGAAAACCAAAGCGGCAAGAACTGCTGGGCTTCAGCACGGTAGGTCCAGTAGCCAAGTTTTGATTCGTCGACGGAGGTAAAATAGTCGGCCGCGACCCGATACACATTCCCCGATTCGGGTCTGCCATCTTCAAGCGTGGTGTCGTGCATAAGACGGAGGCCGAAGCCCACTCCGTCGGATCGATCACGATACCCGAAATTGGGATCGTTCAATACCTCGGGATAGACGCGATCGATCGCCTCATCAGCCTCATCTTCATGAGGCCCGCGAGCCCCCGAAGCTGTAAACATGACGCGCGCTGAGGCAGAGAGATCATCGGTCAATGAGCGCGCCAAGGTGACTCCAGCCCAGGTCGTCTCTTGCGTGTAGTGAGACTCCCGACCGTTGCCTTCTTCGTCTTCTTCTTTCGTGTCGGGCCCAATACCAAAATAGCGAGCCGTGGGACGCACGCGATAACCGGCTCCGAAATCCCATGTGTTCTTGCCCTGGGGGATAATGGCTCCAAAGTGAGTCTTGATCGTTTGGTTGGTCGAACCAAAAAACCTGATTTTGAAGCGATTGTCAGCACCGAAGAATTCGTCATGAACCCCGGTTAGCCCGCCTCCGATACCGTCCAGCCCCCCGGCTTGAAAGTTCACCAAGAGGCCGAAGGGACCTTGTCGGGGCCCAAACAGCTGGGACAGCTGATAGATGACGCCGGATTCTTGCAAAGCATTTACACCAGCTCCCACACCATCAAAAAACAACCCAGTAGGAGTGACCACCGCATAGTAGGGAACTTTGAGTGGGTAAGCCCAGAGAGCCAAACCTTGAGCTTCGTAGACCTGCTTTGTGGTGTCGCTCTCGGTTGGAATGGGGCCCCAGTAGCTT
>JABDJR010000477.1 GCA_013003415.1 Candidatus Eiseniibacteriota bacterium
TCTACACCCAGTGGAACAAGAAACTTACGTTCGAAGGAAGCCGGTTGATCGAATCGACTTTTGATTAGTTTCAACAGCAGTAACAAAACGGTATCAAGAACACGTTGCAACACTGCAGCGTCAAAAACTTAACTCCCACCAAAAAAAGCAAAGGCCCAGGCATAAGCCTGGGCCACGCTTTTTTGTATATGACACGAGGAAAGTCTAGAGACTTTCCTTGTAGTCTTTTCCGGGACGGAAGCGAACCGTCTTCGATGCTTTGATCTTGATGGTTTCGCCCGTCTGCGGGTTACGGCCCAAGCGGGCCTTACGGCTGGATACGTTAAAAGATCCGAAGCCGGCAATGGAAACGCCGCCACGCTTTGTTCCGCGTTTGATCGCGTCAAGCGTTGCGTCGATTGCGGTACCCGCATCTTTCTTGGTCAAGTTCGCCTTTTTGGCGACGACTTCAATGAGTTCAGCCTTGTTCACGTAAACCCTCCATTGTTGAAGTGAACACGGGCAATCCTATTTGTCATGCCCTCTAACCCAAGGTTTATCAGGGCTTTCCGCGATCGGTCAACAAAAAAGTAGCGGAAACCCGCCTGGGCCCAGGATTCTGGAGGTCTCGATTTGTGGTTGGCCCATGGGCCCTAGATCCTAGCCTTCGCGCTCGTGAAATCCCTTGAGTTAACTGGGCTAAACCAAACTCTTACTAACGAGTTACGGCCACCTTCTCCATGTGCCGAACCTTGGCGCTACCCTCGGCCTCAATGTCCAAAACGAGCAGATAAATGCCGTTTGCGACTCGATCCCCCACCTGATCGGTGAGGTCCCAGCGGTAGGCATTGGTGCCGGGATTGCAGAAAAGCTGGTCTTCACGGACCTTTCGCCCACGGACGGTGTAGATCTTCACCATGCACTTCTCGGGGCGATCGGACAGCTCAAAGAACAGAGCCCCTTCGGTAGTCGCGCTGGGATTGGGATAGAAATACGGAGTTCCAGCAAGCCCGGCCGCATTCGCGACTCTGAAGTCAATCGCGACCTCCTTGGACTGGCCCTCTCGGGAGGTCTTAACCGTCAGCAGGTGATCCCCAACTCCCCAGCTCTCGGTGGTTCGAATCGTCCATGCGTATCCGTCTTCGTCGGCCGCACTGATTTGGGCCCCGGTCAAAGCATTGCCGTCAATCGAGACTTCAAAAGAATCCATCGACAGGGGAACCGGGCTCGAGAGTTCAATTTCTACGGGCTCGTCTTGGCCCAAGAACTCTTGCTCCCCCGGCTCAAGTTGCCGGCGCTCTTCGCCTCCTGCCCCTGACTCTGACACGGCAAAGAACGTGCTGTTGAATCGGACCGGGATCACCGACTCCGTGACGCCGCCGGCCCAGTCGGTGGCCTGGACTCGAATATCGTAGGTCTCAAGACGCACTTTGGTTTCGAAACTGGCGGTATAGCTCCTCGCTCCAGGGCTATCGGCGTTTAGCAGCGTAAGCTCAATCGACTCCTCGGGTAGCTCCGTTTCGCCGTCGAAGACGCGCAAGCTTTCCAAGTCGGTGTCTTCACTCAGCGAGAGCGTGACCGGAATCGCGGTGTTCAGATCCGGAGCGGTCAAGGTAAAGCTGTCATCGATTGGCTCGTCGTTAACTCGAACTTCTAGCCTGGGCGTTCCAAAGTCGATCACCAAAGCCGGATCGCCAAGCACCAGATAGGTACGCATGAGCGCGGAGGCGCTGGCATTGAAACCGGTCGAGGCGGCAAACTTGATTAAGCCCGTGTAGGTGGCGTGGGATAGCAAGCGTATGGGACGGTTGGTCACCGGGTCCCTGGGCTGATCCCAGAAAAAGGGGCTCGTGATTGCCAACTGAGCGCTCTCGTTCAAGTGGGCCCACTCATAGCCGGTGGACGCCACCGATCCGATTGCGCCTCGATTCTCTTGCATCACCAACACTTCACCAATGCCACGACCGTCAATGCCTTCCCGAGCATGCTCGTACTCATTCAAATGGCAGGCAAAACCATGGAAAATGAAAGGCTTTCCAAAGTTGTTGATGCCGTCGAGATCAAGTCCGGAGAAGCCTTGGCGATGTCGGACGAGGCTTTCGGTGGCCATCTGATGTTTGTTGGCGTGGCCGGTATAGCTCCAAAACAAATGACCTTGGCCAAGAAGAGAGAGAAGGTCGGGGGTCAAGTTCTCTCGCACGTACTCTGCGGTGTTGGTGAGAAAAGTCTGACCGTTGTCCGTGCGAGGACAGTCTCCGGGCCCGGGATCTCGCCGAAGCTCCGGAACATCATCGAGAAGCTCGGACATGAGAAACGGAATGCAATTGAAGTCGGTGTGATTCCCGGTCATGGGAATATGCGTTTCACATATATCTTTGACGGTCTGAGTAAAAGACAACTCAACCGATTTCCAACAATAAAACTGGGTTCCCGTAATACTGGTGGAATAGGCGTCGTCGGCCAAGAACACGCCGCGATTCCGCCATTCCGCTGAGGGATCGACGGTTTCGTAGTTCACGATCTTATCGACGAGAAGGTTCACGTCGGAAACGGATCCGGCGGGGAGTCGTCCCACAAACATGTCGGGAACCGGATCCAGATTGGAATCTCCAGGTGCCGCGGCTGAGGCAAACCATGTGTCCGTACCTGCCAACTCACGCAGCTGGAGACCCCCGGGCACCGATGCCAAGTGCATCATGGTGGGCACCCAGTCCGGCTTCGAACTCGAGATTTCACTTCGATAGTCTTCGTTGGAGTCACCACCCAGGCAAAGATAAAGAGGCGGCTCGTCCCACTGGCGGAAAGCTTCTTTGAGGAATCGCTCAATGGCGCGGGGCGTTTTATTTCCACCCGAGAACTGGTCGTAAACCTCAAACACATCACAAAGCAACACGCGATGCCCGCGGGACTCTCGCAAATCGACCAAAGGCTGCCACGCTTCCTTAAACTCGGGATGGGTAATCAGAATGTAGTCACTTCCATTCCCTTCCGCGAGAAGGTCGCGTGAACTACCGGCCCCAATAAGTCCCCCGAACTCCAAGTCTCGGGGCAAGGGATAGTCCGCCGTTTGGATGCTGCTTTGAGGTCGGGATGGAAGTCCGACTTGTTGGCTCGGTACCGCAGCCAAGAACTCGCGCTCACCGGTCACTCCCAAAAGCCGAAGCGTGGCGCTGAACCCGGCTCCGTCGGTTTGGATCTCGGGGCTCATTTGAATGGGGTTGGTTGGATCGGTGACGTCCAAAATGACCAGGTCATCTGTGGTGAAGTTGGAAACCACCAGCTCCAGATCTCCCTGCTGCGTGCCCGTGGTGAACCGTAGTTGGTCTCCCTCCGCCGCCAGCAGCCGATCGTATTCAATTTCAATGAAGTCAAAGTAGGCACCACTGCCATTGATCAGGTCGGACTCGCCACGACCTTCAATCGTGATTTCGTTTCGTGTGCTCGTAACCAGTGTATTGGTAGGAATGGGTTCGCTCTGCCATACCTTCGTTGCCGTCCCGGAAAAAGTCTCGCTATCAGCAACTCGCGTGTCGTTGAAAACCACGCTCACGCGATGGATTCGGGAAGGTCCGGTTAGGAAGGCTCCCTGCCAAGCGGCTCGGAAGTTCATGAACCCGTTGGGATCGGCATGGGGCAAGTCGACGTTGAAAGTCTCGTTGGCATCTTGAGCAAAAGGGCCAAGCCAGTAGGTTGTCGGACGCACCGGCTCGAACTGACCAATGTCATCGGGGGGCCAGTTGATGTAATAGTTTTCTTCTTCCATGTGGAGCTTCTGGGTTGTGGAGGTCACCGAAGTGAAGCTTGCTGCCCCAGCGTCCACCGCCGGCACAACTTCAAACCGCTTCCCGCCCTCCGAAGAGGCCATCACCCAGTAGGTATGAAAATAGGAAAACCGCGAGTCTCTATAAACCGGATCAAACCGTTCCTCGAAATTCTCGGCATAGAAAGCAACAAAGTCGCCATCATCAAACACACTATTCTCATTCGTGTCTTCAACCCAACGCGGAAGAGACGTATGAATGTAGGGGTTCGGCAAAGCGGCGTTAAAATCGCGCTCTTCGATGCGGATGTTGTCGAGGGGTTGGTTCACAGGAAAGCCAGCCGCAGCCAGGTCGCTAAAAGGAATACGCGCAATTCCTACACCACCTACGCGAACACGAACCGCATTTCCGGTTTGAGCCGAGCCCAAGACCGCCAAGTCCCTAGGCCTTTCCCGCATGGCAAAACTCTGGGCACTGTTTGCGTTCACAAAGAGGGCCCGGCTGGCGGCTTCAGCCTGTGGGGAAGCAGGGCCCGCCGGCACAAGAGCAAGGCCATGGGGCTTGCTGGAACTCGCAAAGGTCACCTTCACCCGAATCTTGTTGGCAACTTGATACTGGGATCCGCGGGATTGAACTGGAGTGAGAACTACGGTTTGCATCCGGTTGTTGCGAAAACCGGCCTCTTCACCGAGGGAACCGACCGAGGCGGGATACCAAGAGGATCGTCCGTAAGCAGAACCGGTGGCCTTGAACTCTCCGGTGGGGATGACCATTCCCTCCGCCTGAACAATCTTGGGAGTCACCGCGGGGAGGGGCTGAGGGCCTTCAAAACTCGAGGTTTCAAGAACCTGAATTTCGAGCTGCGGTTTGGAACCCAGTGGAAACGCAAAGGGAATTCCTACCAGAGGAAGGCCCGGCTCCCCCGCTTCCAGCATGGTCTGGGCACCGGGAAGAGAAAGCTCAAGGTAGGTCTGACCGTCTTCGAGGACGCGAGGAGCCTGATTAGGCTTGGGGATGGTGACCAGCAGTTCAAAGCCGGCGGGGCTTTCTCGGACCACCTCAACCTGGGCCCCGTTCATGAACCGAGGTTTTGCCTCAGCTTGGAGGCTGCCAAAAAGCCCCAAAAAAAGCGCCGAAAAGAATAAAACACAAGTTCTTAGGAGTTTTGATTGCATAGCCATTTCCATCCAGTAAACTTCCTCCGATAAGACAGTACAAGCGTTGAGCATTTTACCCTGAAACCCAGCTTTGGTTCCGCCCCCAGTTTCACTCTTTTTCCACGCCTCAAGCCCAGGAGCCCTATGATCAACCGGCTTAAGCTCTATTGGGAGTTTTCGCGTCCGTTTACCCTGCTGCCGCCGGCCTTAGGGATGCTTTCGGGCGGAATCACCGCCTATGGTGCCGCTCCTCCCCTGAGCCTCTCCCTGGTGGTGGTGATCAATCTCCTCTTGGGTACCCTCATGGCCGCGGTCCTGAACGCGGCCTCCAATGGCCTCAATCAGATCTACGACTTAGAAGTCGATCGCGTGAACAAGCCCAACCGCACCATTCCCAGCGGCCGGATGAGCCTTGAAGAGTCCCACATGGTGACCTGGACTTTGTTTGCCCTGGCCCTCGTTCTGGCTTGGGCCGTCAACCTCAACTGCTTTCTGCTAGCCCTGGCCGCCACTGTCTTCACCATTCTCTACTCCGCTCCCCCGGCTCGGACCAAAGCTCGCGGCATCTGGGCCAACATCACCATCGCCATTCCAAGAGGGGTTCTGCTAAAGGTTGCCGGATGGTCCACTTTAAAGGGCGTCATGGCCACCGAGCCCTGGTATATCGGACTTATTTTTGGCTTTTTCTTACTGGGAGCCAGTTCCACCAAAGACTTTGCCGACATCGAGGGTGACCAGGCCGGAGGCTGTAAGACTTTACCCATTCTCTATGGGGTTAAAAAGGCGGCCTGGATTATTGCGCCGTTCTTCATTGTTCCCTTCTTCATGTTGCCCTTGGGCGTCGCCTTGGGAATTCTTACCGGCAGCACTTGGGCCCTAAACCTCCTCGGATTCGGACTCGTGGTCTGGGGCACCTATGTGGTCTATCTCATGTTGCGCGATCCGGAAGCCCTGGCGAAAACCGAGAACCATCCGTCATGGACCCACATGTATCTCATGATGATCACCCTCCAGGTGGGCTTCGCCCTCGCCTATCTAATTTGACATGAAAAGCCTTCCCCATCCCGCGCTGGCCCTCTCTCTGGGCCCCCTATTAGCGAACGCGCTTGGGTTTGGGATCGGCTCGCCCCTGCTACTTCCCTTCCTGGGCGCAGTGATTGCCATCCCCTATTTTTGGAAGTACGTGCTTGGGGCGGAGCCCGGTCGCGGATTTCTTTGGATGCTCTTTTGGGCGTTCTTCCAAAGCGTGGCGCTTTGGATCCTGATTACGCTTTCACCGGAACGCGCAGCGACCGTGGTGCACAACGGCGTTCCCTACGCCGAGGAAATGATGCACTGGATTCGAACCGGAGAAGGCGCCGAAGGTAGTCCCAGACTTTTCCTCCCCGTCCATGTGCGACACTTCTTGGGTTTTTGCGTTCTCAGTATCGCTACAGTCGGCTCGGCGGGACTGGTTCTTGGCACGTGGCTCCTCAACTACATGAACTACTACGTGGTCCAAGTTGTCAGCCAAAGCACCAACGCTCTCCAGGCTTCTCTGTTGGCATGGCACCCTTGGGCCATCATTCGCGTGGTGGGTTTCATTGCGACGGCGGTTGCCTTGGCGCCGCTAGGCATGCGCATTTGGGGCAAGCTAACAAAAAGGCCGGCCCGAAGGCCGGCCTGGAAGTATTTTGGGATTGGTCTTGGGCTTGTCCTCGTCGACGCCCTTCTAAAAACCATCCTTGCGCCCACTTGGCAGAAGCTTTTGAAATCGCTTTTATCAACCTAAAAGCGTGGGGCAACCGATAGCCCCGAGCTAACCCTAGCGAATAGGAGCCGCGTTTGCTTGATTGGGATCGATTTCCGGAATCTCTAACTTCTCTAACGCATCCGTAAAGATGGAGACCGGGTGCTTTTCTTTTTGTTCGGCCAAGTAGTCCAAAAGCATGCGCTCCTGCTTCATCGTTTT